>NZ_JBGOOD010000022.1:0-69284 GCF_041439475.1 Vibrio sp. 1S139 | reverse complement strand
TTCTGTAAGGAGATAATCGTCATCGGCTTCACTATTGATGTAGGTAGTTTGTTTGACGACGATTATCTGATCATAAATGAAGCCTTTTTTCTATCTAAATAAACAAGTTAGCTCTTAAGATCCTGTCTATGTGGGGCGGTAAGCTTGTTCAAGCATGGAGCACTTTCCCTGCTCAAATGTGGGACGATATTCCGTTGTCTGATAAGACGCACGCTTCCCTCAACCATGGCTCAGAAGAAGAGCTACCTTGGAACTTGGAGCAAACACTATTGCCTTTGTCTCAAGATAAGCCAGCAGAACACGTTCATCATGTGGAAGAGGCGACGGAACCTCATGATCACTCTAAGATGGGTGAAGATCACTCTCAACATGTGTTGTCAGCAAGCAACTTCGACATTGATGACGTTACTGAAAAAGCATACTCACTTGGCTTTACACGATACAAGGTGAATTTCCCGCGTTCAGAAACGGGTGTTTACACGGTCACAACCAACACTATGGGCGGTGACATCATTGATCCAACGCAGGACCGTACTACGCACCTCGACCAATACTCAGGTCGTATTCTGGGTGAGGTGACATGGCAAGATTATAACTTCATTGCCAAAACGTTAGCGGTAGGTATTTCATTGCATCAAGGTGACATCAGCATCATTAACAAGCTTCTAAATGCTTTGTTTTGTTTGGCGTTCATTGTTGTGTCCGTGACTGGCGGTGTGATGTGGTGGATACGTAGACCTTCAGGTCAAAGAAAGCTTGGCACGCCACCGAAGTTTGGCGATGCAGGGCTTTGGAAGACAGGTTTAGTGATCGTGATAGTTATTTCAGTACTGTTTCCACTGGCGGGAGCGACGATCGTGACAGCAATGCTGCTGGATTGGTTACTATTTTCACGCGTTGAGAAATTCAAGACGGCATTGAGTTAATTGATATACAAACTGACCTCCTTTTTGAGGAGGTCAGTTTCATTATTCAGATGACATGCTCTGTTTATTAAGAAGACGTTAGACTTGTACAGCTCTATATTTGATAAAGCTCTAGATTTCATAAAGCTCTAACGGAAGCCCGTCAGGATCGGCAAAAAAAGTAAATGCTTTACCTGTAAATTCATCAATTCGGATCTGTTCGACTTCGATTCTTTGTTCTTCCAAATAGCTTTTGATTTGTTGAACGTCATCAACACAAAAAGCTAAGTGTCTTAGCCCTTGAGCTTCAGGAAAGCTAGGCCTTTCTGGCGCGTTAGGGAAGCTGAATAGTTCTATTTGAGCACCATTAGGTAGCGCTAAATCAAGTTTGTACGACTGGCGAGCCTCACGATAGTTTTCGGCAATTATCTCAAGTTTCAAAATCTCAGTGTAAAAGTGTTTCGACGCGTCGTAGTTTGAACAGATTATGGCCGCGTGGTGTATTCCTTTCAGCATCAGTTTATTTCTCCTGCCAACTTGTCACCTAAGTGCTTCATGGCGTAATCAATGAATACACGCAGTCGTGCGGGCATATACTTGGTTTGAGCAAATTGCATCGCGATAGCACCATGGTAGTTACTCTTGATGGTCCAATCTTCCAACACTTGTACCACGGAGCCTTCAGCCAACGCATCTTGAATCACGAAGTCATGGAAAATACCGACGCCTAGACCTTCTTTCACACCTTTCAGTCGCATCTGCGAGTGGTTAACTGCGTAACGTCCACTGACGGGTACTGTGTGAAATTCATCATCTTTAAGAAAATCCCAAATGTGATCTTTGTCTGTCTCTGCAAGATACAAACAGTCGTGTTCAGACAGCTCGGTAGGGTGGTGAGGAATCCCCTTGGCATCTAAATAGTCAGGGCTTGCACACAACACGAGGTTTGTTTTTCCTAACTCTTTCAATACTAAGCTTTCGTCGGGCTTATCAGTCAGGCGGAAAGCAATGTCGATGCCTTGACGTAAAATATCGATGTCGCCGTCAGCCGCTCTCAATTTAAGTTGGATTTCTGGATACTGATTTAAGAATGGAACAACGAAAGGCTGCAATACCGAATTCAAGAAGGCTTCAGGCGCCGCTACCGTTATCGAGCCTGCAGGTTCGGTATGGTCGGAGGTAGACAGTTCAACGGCTTGTTGCGCTGCGTTGATCATCACCACACTCTGATCATAAACCAATTGACCCGCTTGCGTAATGATAAGGGTACGAGTGGTACGCTCAAACAGTTTCACCGATAGCGCTTTTTCCAAGCGGGTGATGAGCTTACTCAAGGCTGATGGTGTCACGCCTAACTGTTTTGCTGCAGCCGTAAAACTACCTTCGTTAACCACCAAAATGAACGAGGCGAGATCCGGAAGCAGGGCGATGAGTTTTGGGTTAATCATAAGTATCCAGTTAAGCTAGTTTCAACGATGAACTTAATGGTCATTGTGAGCGATTTACTTTGATTTGTGAATCAATTGCATTAATTGATTGACGTGATTGCTCTGATAGGTTGTTGTGTTTGAAGCTCATCTGTATAGCGGCGTTGCTGCTGCGCATTCTGAGATGAAAAATTGAGATTTGATATGAAAGCGAAATTAGACGGAAATTATAGCTAATTTGGCGTTTAAAAAAGCAGGTGAAGGGCGTTAATGTGCCCTATGTCACTGGGATGAACTATTATTAGTGCCTGTGATTCATTAATGTTTTTCCAACTAAAGGGATAATCGGAACGGGGATGTTCAACTAGAATATAGGCATAAGTTTTACAGTGTAAATGATCGTGTTGAGATCGTTTACATCCCTACATAAAGCGGCGCGCGATGCTGCTAAATTATAACTAGGAAGGAATGAGACAATGTCTTCTGCATTTTACCAACAGATTCAAACTCAAATCGAAGAAGTTAAAGAAGAAGGTCTTTACAAGTCTGAGCGCATTATTACTTCTGCACAAAAAGCAGCGGTTTCTATCTCGACTGGTGAAGAAGTACTAAACTTCTGTGCAAACAACTACTTAGGTCTTGCTAACCACCCAGCTCTTATCGAAGCAGCTAAAGATGGTATGGATCAGCACGGTTTTGGTATGGCTTCAGTACGTTTCATCTGTGGTACTCAAGATTCTCACAAAGAACTAGAGCAAAAGCTTTCTACGTTCCTAGGTAAAGAAGACACTATCCTTTACACATCTTGTTTTGATGCAAACGCTGGTTTGTTCGAAACAATTCTAGGTAAAGAAGACGCAATCATCTCTGACGCACTAAACCACGCATCTATCATCGATGGCGTTCGTCTGTGTAAAGCAATGCGTTTCCGTTACTCGAACAACAACATGGAAGAGCTAGAGCAGCAACTTATCGCTGCTAAAGAAGCTGGCGCTCGTCACACACTAATCGTAACTGACGGTGTGTTCTCAATGGACGGCGTAGTGGCTAACCTTCCTGCTATCTGTGACCTTGCAGACAAGTACGATGCACTAGTAATGGTTGATGACTCTCACGCAGTGGGCTTCATGGGCGAAAACGGAGCGGGTACTCACGAGTTCCACAACGTTGTAGACCGTATCGATATCATCACTGGTACTCTTGGTAAAGCAATGGGTGGCGCTTCAGGCGGTTACACTTCTGGTAAGAAAGAAGTGATCGACTGGCTACGTCAGCGTTCTCGTCCATACCTATTCTCTAACTCTGTTGCTCCTGCAATCGTATCTGCGTCTATCCGCGTTCTAGATCTTCTTGCGGAATCTGGCGACCTACGTACTCAACTATGGGAAAACTCTGCTCACTTCCGTACTCGCATGGAAGAAGCTGGCTTCACTATGGGCGGTGCAGACCACGCAATCATCCCAATCATGCTGGGTGATGCAAAAGTTGCGGCTGAATTCGCAGAGCGCGCACTAGAGAAAGGCATTTACGTGGTAGGTTTCTCTTTCCCAGTAGTACCAAAAGGCGCAGCTCGTATCCGTACGCAAATGTCTGCTGCGCACTCTCGTGAGCAACTGGATCGCGCAATTGATGCGTTCATCCAAGTTGGTAAAGACATGGCTATCATCTAATTTTAAAGGGGTGCCTTTGCATCCTTTGATTAGATAGAACAACACCCAATAGAACATATAGATTTTTGATTCTCGCCTTACAGTTAGGCGGGATGAACTGGATAACATTATGAAAATTAAAGCACTTTCTAAGCTTAAGCCTGAAGAAGGCATTTGGATGACCGAGGTTGAAAAACCTGAAATGGGTCATAATGATCTTCTAATCCGTATTAAGAAAACTGCAATTTGTGGTACAGACGTACATATCTACAACTGGGATGAGTGGTCACAAAACACAATTCCAGTACCTATGGTGGTAGGTCACGAATACGTGGGTGAAGTTGTTGGCATCGGCCAAGAAGTTCGTGGTTTTGAAATCGGCGACCGTGTATCTGGTGAAGGTCACATCACATGTGGTCACTGTCGTAACTGTCGTGGCGGCCGTACTCACCTTTGTCGTAACACAACAGGTGTTGGTGTTAACCGCACTGGTGCGTTCTCTGAGTTCCTTGTGATTCCTGCGTTCAACGCATTTAAGATCCCTGCAGAAATCTCTGACGATCTAGCTTCAATCTTTGACCCGTTTGGTAACGCAGTACACACAGCACTTTCTTTCGACCTAGTTGGCGAAGACGTGCTAATTACTGGTGCTGGCCCAATCGGTATCATGGCTGCAGCTGTTGCTAAGCACGTTGGTGCTCGTCACGTTGTAATCACTGATGTAAACGAGTACCGCCTAGATCTTGCTAAGAAAATGGGTGTGACTCGCGCAGTAAACGTGATGGAAGAGAAGCTTGAAGACGTAATGTCTGATCTTGGCATGACAGAAGGCTTCGATGTAGGCCTAGAAATGTCTGGTAACCCATCTGCGTTCAATAGCATGCTGACTAACATGAACCACGGCGGTAAGATCTCTCTACTAGGTATTCCACCATCAGACATGGCAGTAGACTGGAACCAAGTCATCTTTAAAGGCTTGGTTATCAAAGGTATCTACGGTCGTGAGATGTTCGAAACTTGGTACAAGATGGCTTCACTAATCCAATCAGGCCTAGATCTAACACCAATCATTACTCACCACTACAAAGTGGACGACTTCCAGAAAGGCTTCGACATGATGCGCTCTGGTATGTCAGGTAAAGTAATTCTTGATTGGGAATAAGCTTTAGCTGAGTAACAAGATATTAGAAAGGCGACAGTTTTTACTGTCGCCTTTTTTACATCTCGGAACTCAAGAAAATGGGCGATATGATCAAGGTTCAGTTGCCCATTTTTTACAGCAATGAGTTGTTAACCCAATGCAGCAGCCTGCATGATTAGGCCACAGATGTAAGCGCCGTATGTACCGAGTGCGTAACCAAGTACAGCCATTAGAATACCTACTGGAGCTAATGCTGGGTGGAACGCTGCCGCTACGATAGGAGCCGATGCAGCACCGCCGACGTTAGCTTGGCTACCTACTGCCATGAAGAACAGTGGTGCACGGATTAGCTTTGCCATCACAATCATGATAATCGCGTGGATGGTTAACCAAGTGATACCGATGAAGAAGTAGCCTGGGTTATCCAAGATAGCTGTGATATCCATCTGCATACCAATAGTGGCAACTAGGATGTAGATGAATGCAGAGCCCACTTTAGATGCGCCACTGTGCTCAAGGCTGCGTGTTGATTTGAAGCATGAAGCAATGAGTGCAAACGTAGTCACCATTACGATTAACCAGAAGAATCCAGAAGTCAGGCTGTATTGCGCCAGTTCAGGAGCATTAGTTGAGATCCATGGTGCAATCATGTCACTGAATAAGTGTGCTAAGCCCGTAAGGCCAAACGCAATCGCAGTGATCTTCATTAGATCCGTTGTCGTCGTCGGACGCGCGTTTTCTTCTTGGTACTTAGATACGGTTTCTTTTAGGTCTTCGATAGATGAAGTATCGGCTTTTAACCATGCATCAATCTTCTTCTGACGACCTGCCATGATAAGCAATATTGCCATCCAAATATTGGCACAGATTACGTCCACAGTAATCATCGCAGAGAACAACTGATCGTCAACTTCAAATACTTCTTTCATTGCAGCTTGGTTTGCACCGCCGCCGATCCAAGAACCAGCCACCGTTGTTAGACCACGCCATACATCACCCGATACAAGGCCAGGATTTATTTGGTCGATGATCAAGATAGCCAATGGGCCGCCAATGATAATACCGACAGTACCGGTTAGGAACATGATGACGGCTTTTGAACCTAGTCCAAAGATCTTGCGCAGATCTGCAGAGATGATCAGTAGAACGAGTGCACTCGGAAGTAAGTAACGGCTTGCAACAAAGTACAGTTTAGAATTCGAAGCATCGATTATGCCGAAGCTGTTTAATAAAGAGGGAACAAAGTAACAAAGCAATAGACCCGGAACGAACGAGTAGAATTTTTTCAGTGCGCTATTTTGGCTACTTTCCGTGATAAAAACACCGCCAAGAATAACAGCTAACATGCCCATTATTACAGCATCATTAGTAATCATTATTATATCTCCTTTAAGGTGAGCGCAGAGGTCTCACTTTTTGAATTGCAGGACTATACCGACAACCGCCATTCGTTACAAATTGTAACGCTAGACATACATTTGAAATGTTTGTGTTAATTTTGATGGTTTGAATTTGTGAATGTCGTGCGTTAATTATTTGATTGGTGAATGAATCTGTTAGGGCTTTTGCGGCGTATTTCGATATATGCAATGTAATTCAAGCCTTAGAGAGTGGTCGCTAAGAATTGGGTGGGTGCTTGAATGGTAGGAATGAGTGCATATATAGCCATGTTTATGGTGTGGTTTATGCAGGGGTGGAAATGTTTCAATAATGTAAAAATTGAATCCACTTTTTCTATGTGGTCAGAAATTAAAAATCTTAGCTAGATCACACAAATCTCTCGGATTACGAGTGTCAGCACCTGATACTTATGCTCATTTGAGGTTTTGTCGGGGTTAAATGAAAGAAAAAGCGGCTTAAATAGCCGCTTTTGATGCTTGAATAGCATGGTTATCTAGAGCTGTAGTCTAGATTCTGCTTAAGACTCTTCTTCCTCAAAGCCATCTGCATAACCTTTCGGTGGAGGTGTCCAACCACGTTCAGAACGAGAGTGTTTGTCTGAACGGTCTTTTTTCATATCTTCTTTCATTGCTTCTTCAAGGTGAATGAAGATTTGTCGGTAGTTGTTGTCGTAGCGTGGGTTCTCTTCCGCTTCAGACCAAGCTTGGTAAAGCTTTTCAGACTTACGGCTCTCAACGCGTTGATAAGTCGATTTTTGCTGCTCGACGAAGAATGGGTGATGACCCAAAGAACGCAAGGCTTCAGCGCCCATTTCAAGAGCAGAATGGTAGGTCTCTGATTCAACAAAGTCTGCCCCCGCTTCTCTTAGGCGATAACTATGACCACGGTCAAATGCACGCGCCAAGATTTTAACTTTTGGATACGTGTGTTTTACGTACTTCACTAATTCGACGCTAGAATCTTGATTATCGATAGCAACAACAAGCATCGCGGCTTCTTCGATACCCGCGGTATGCAACAAGTCGTGACGAGTAGCATCACCAAAGTAAGATTTAATATTGATGGAGCGTAATAAGTCCACTTGGTTTGCTTGATGATCCAATACTACGGTATTGACGTCATTTGATACCAACAAGCGGTTTACGATCTGACCAAATCGGCCGATGCCTGCAATGATAACGGTACCTTTCTCTTCTATTTTGTCTTCTTCTCGATCGTTCGATTTTTGCTCGTAACGGGGCAGAATGACTTTATCAAACAGAATGAACAGACCAGGAGTTAAGAACATAGAGAGGGCAACAACCAGTGATAGTGTTTGAACAATATCCGCAGGTAATACATGGTTCTGTGCTGAGAAGCTGAGTAGTACAAAACCAAATTCCCCCGCTTGAGCCAAGCTCAATGTAAATAGCCAGCGGTCGCTGTTTTTGATTCTGAAGATTAAAGCCAGTGTAAACAACACCAAGGCTTTCAGCGCCATCACGCCAAGAGTTAAGCCAATGATGAGTGCGAAATCGTTAAATAGAACGCCAAAGTTGATACCTGCGCCTACCGTGATAAAGAACAATCCAAGCAATAACCCTTTAAACGGGTCGATGTTAGATTCCAGTTCGTGCCTGAACTCACTGTTGGCAAGTACCACACCTGCTAAGAAAGTACCTAGGGCAGGCGACAAACCAACAAGGCTCATTAGCGCGGCAATACCAATCACCAACATCAGTGCAGTTGCAGTGAAGATCTCGCGTAAGCCAGAGCTCGCAACAAAACGAAACAGTGGCCGACTTAGATAATGTCCACCGACGACCACAATCGCAATTGAAGCCGTAATAACAAGTCCGTATGCCCAACTTGGCAAACCTGCAACTAAACTGAGTTCATCATGGTGTGCAGCGGTTTGGGCGGCACTTTCTGCCAAAGCAACCAATTCAGGAAGAGCCAACAAAGGGATGAACGCCAGCATTGGGATAACGGCAATATCTTGGAACAAAAGTACCGAGAAAGCGTTTTTACCGCCTTCCGTTTTAGACAGGCCTTTCTCATTGAACGTTTGTAGAACAATGGCTGTCGATGAAAGCGCAAAGATCAAACCGATAGTTAAAGCAATCGTCCAAGGTTGACCAAAGAACTGTGCAATACCCATTACAATCGCGGTAGTACCACCAACTTGCAGGCCACCCAGCCCCATAAGTCGGTTCCTCATTGCCCAAAGCATCTTAGGTTCAAGCTCAAGGCCGACTAAGAACAGCATCATAACCACACCGAACTCGGCAAAGTGTTGGATCGTTTTGGTCTCTTCACCTACCAGACCAATGATTGGGCCAATCACAACACCAGCAATGAGGTAACCCAATACAGAACCAAGACCAAGCCTTTTGGCGATAGGGACCGCGATGACTGCGGCAAGCAAATAGATAAATGCTTGTAGAAAATATCCTGTCATGATTTAACCTCTGCTCATCAGTTCATCAACGTAGTGGTTGAGTTTTTCTGCTTTGCTGGCTTTCTTGATATTGATCTTGCCAGCAACTAACGCCTCTAACAGCACTTTATAGCTATCGACATGCTCTTGAATGCGGTTTTCTTCCAAAGCGGTACGCGAGCCAAATAACGCAAAGGGCGCGAGATAGTTCATCCCGCACAGAGAAGCGGTTTGTTCGATTGGGTGAAGCAGTTCTCGAATCGTGAAATGGTTGTAACCATCACTTTGGTAGGCATCTTTTTTACCTCCTGCAGTAATGCTACATAACAATTTCTTACCCTGTAGTTCATTGCCTTCGGCGCCGTAGGCGAAGCCGTATTCAAGAACAAGGTCTTGCCACTCTTTAAGAATTGCCGGTGTTGAGTACCAATACAAAGGGAACTGAAAAATGATGATGTCATGGTCTAACAGGCGTTTCTGTTCACGGTCGATGTTGATTTTAAATGTCGGATACTCGGCATAGAGATCGACACAGGTAACACCGTCAACGCGTTTGGCTTGTTCAAATAAGGGTTTGTTTGCTTCAGAACGATGTTGAGAAGGGTGAGCGAATAGCACCAAGACTCGATTTTTCGACATATAGCCCTCTTTGTCCATTAACGAATAATATTTATTGGAATTATAGATATACAATAATTGAAGAATGGTTGAACAACAACGAATTAGCCCATACTTATCTATCTAGATGCGTGTGTTTTTAGGTACTTAATTATATAAAACATCCGTCAATTTGAGTATTTCTGGCACAAGCCGCCGATGACTGAGTAAAACTAATTATTCACGAATAGTAAAAGCGAATATGGGCATTTTATGTCACCGTTGGTGAGTAACGTAAATAATCCAATAACCCTACATAGAACGATAATGAATAAAGGAAAAACTATGAGCATGGACTTGCGTCAACAATGTGATTTGTTGCTTTCCGGTCACCTAGAACCGACTCCAGCACAAACATTCGCTCAGATGGCTGAATGGTGTGAGACACACAATGTGAGCCATGATAGCTACGGCGATGGTGAGTTTATCGAGAGCTTCGAAAACAAAGTCGCGGAACTGCTAGGTTATGAAGCGGCTGTATTTGTGATTACTGGCACCATGAATCAACCAACAGCATTAGAAATTGCGTGCCAAGAGAAAAGAAACCCAGTAGTGGCGATGCATGAATCGAGTCATATTATGCGTCATGAACGCCAAGGGTATCAGCTCCAAAACCGATTCAACGTACTTCCCGTTGGCAACGTATTTCGCACTTGGAATGTTGATGACTTAAAGGCGTGGCCTGATGAGATTGCAGCCGCTCTATATGAATTACCCATGCGTGAAATCGGCGGCCAATTACCAGAATGGGATGAGCTTGAAGCGATCAAGCAGTACTGCAAAGAACAATCAATTCACCTTCATATGGATGGTGCGCGTTTGTGGGAATGCGGCGCCTATTACCAAAAGTCATACAGCGAGATTGCTCAGGGCTTCGATAGTGCTTATGTTTCGCTGTACAAAGGTCTCAATGGCCTTGGTGGTTCGTTATTGTTGGGCGATAAAGCCTTTGTAGCGAAAGCATCTGCGTGGATGAAGCGCCAAGGTGGCAATGTTTATCACCGAACGCCTTATGTGGTTTCAGCAGCAATGCAGTTTGATGAGCGATTAGAGTTGATGCCATCACTGTTTGAGCGAACAAAACAGATCTACCAAATCTTATTAGACTATCCTCAGTTCACTGTTAATCCGCAGCAACCGCAGGTCAACATGCTTCACCTATATTTACCTGTGAGCTATGAAGACGGCATTATTGTGAGAGATAACATAGCGAAGAAACACAAGATTTGGATAGGAAACCCAGCGATCAGTGAGTTGCCAAACCAATGTAAGATTGAATGGTATGTAGGGGATAACCTACTAAATTTGCCTGATCATGAGCTGATAGACATTCTAGATTTTATTAGCGAAGAGCTGATTTGATTAACTAAGGGTTAATTTGATTGCGGAAGAGTTGAGTTGATTACAGAAGAACGGACTGCAGAAGAGCGGAGCTAATGGAAATGGATACAAGAAATCGGTCCGGTATCCATTTATGCAGCTAGGATGACAGGCTCTGTTACATATACTGGTTGATGTACACATCAACTAAGAACATGAACACTGGAACCGTGCTGAGAAGTCCGAAGAAGACGATTGGCACCCAGTTTTTGATTTTCTTTTTAGGTTGCTCAGTGTTATTCATAAATTCGGCCTTAAATTCGTTGTTGAGTCTGTTTAGCTTTTTGGTACTAAAAATCTAAGTGCATGGTATCAAATAAATGGGTTTAGCCCTAAGTGGATTTAGAGAATCGTGGCGTGAATCAATCACATAAAATGTAAGTGATTCATAAACGGTTCATAAAGGTTCAACAATAATGAACCTATTAGAACAAGCATTGCCTTACTCGGCATATCAAATAAACAGCATTTAAAGATTTGGAGAATACAGAATGAAAACAATAGGAAACATCATTTGGTTTCTGTTCGGTGGCGTATTTATGGGACTAGCTTGGTGGTTCTTCGGACTGCTCGCATTCCTAACCATCGTTGGTATTCCATGGGGTAGAGCGTGTTTCGTTATGGGTAACTTCTCATTCTTCCCATTTGGTCAGGAAGCGATTTCGCGTGACGAGCTAACCAATGAAATGGACATCGGCACGAGCCCGCTAGGTGTGATTGGTAACGTTATTTGGTTCTTATTTGCGGGGATCTGGCTTGCGATTGGTCACATCATGTCAGCTGTGGCGTGTTTCATTACCATCATTGGTATTCCGTTCGCGATTCAGCACCTTAAGCTCGCGGTTATCTCATTGGCGCCAATCGGTAAAACCGTTGTCGACAAGCGTGAAGCAGAAGCGGCACGAGTAAGAAACTACAAGGGTTAAGACTACAGTTTAAGCCTTATATAGAACTGAAAAAGCACATCACATGATGTGCTTTTTTGTGCCTCGTTTTCTATCTAACGATGCCCCAATCTCACAAACACTCACTAGACATTGTTGAACAAGACTTCAAGCCTAAGGGTGATGTTGGCTTCTTCGGTGTGTTTCTCGTAAGGCTCTCGTTCCCACTGGTAACGCGGGGTGACCTCGTAAAACAGCCATTCCTTCCATACATTTTCTCTATACGTTACCGACACTTGCGAATATTCGTTGTGGTTATACGGTTCGCTGGTCGCGGTTATCGTGGCGCTGTATTACAGAGCTTGGTCTTGAGAAAGGTAATGGTACAAGGTAATGCCCGTACCATACTCCCAGCCTTTGAGGTCATCGTTATAGCCAGCAAAGTTAGACCAACGCGCTAAGAAATCGTCACTCAAAGAGAGGTCAAAATCGATATCAGTGATCTCTCCCGTCTCTTTCTTCTCTTGATACACACGTTGGGTTAGCCGGAATACTGCATCTGTGGTGAGCGGGTAGGTAAAACGATAGCGAGCCTCTATTCTTGGGCGTAATGTCGCTTTGATATTGAAACTACTGTAACCCTTGGTATAGGCGTCATAACGAAGGCCAAGTGCATTTTCTAACTCTTCAGAATCTTGTGGGAAGAAGTCTAAGAATTCTTCATCGCCAACAGACTCGTAGATTAGCTTAAGCCTTTTGCTGACAAAGGGTAAATGCAGGCGTGCGTTGAGCTTGGTGGAATAATCCACGTCACCGCCCTCAGAATAGATGAAATCATTATACCAACGTACAGAGGTTCCGGCTCTGGCGTCCTCGGTAATACGGTCATCCACAAAGAAGTTATCGAACCATATTGCGGGCTGACAAAACTTGCTGTTTAGGTAGTGGTAAGCTTTTTCGACGCGCGTGTCTTCTAACGGTTGGCTGTAGCACTCACTTTGTTCCTCTGCCTGAACTGAGTATGAAATGATTGACGCCAATAATGAGGTGCTAGCTATCCTACGACTCAATGGAACCTGTTTGTCATTCTATGTATCAATAGTTTGACTATAACTAAGCAGTTATGACAATGCGACTTTTAAAGAGATTTATCTTAATCAGTGGCTATTCAAAACAGAGACTTGAATAACATATGGCAGGTAAAGAAAACGGGCTCAGTAGGTGAGCCCGTTTGTCGATAAGTTTATAAGTGACTTAATGGCAGATTACATTGCCGCTTCGAAAATCGCAGAGATTTCTTCGTGGGTCGCTTGTTTAGGATTAGTAAAACCACATGCGTCTTTCAGTGCGTTGTCAGACAGAGTAGGGATATCTTCTAGCTTCGCACCAAGTTGCGCGATACCTGTTGGGATGTTCACGTCATTTGCTAGTTGAACAATTGCTTCGATCGCAGCTTCTGCACCTTGCTCTGGTGACATACCTTCAACGTTAACGCCCATTGCTTTTGCAACATCACGTAGACGCTCAGGACAAACTTGCGCGTTGTAGCGTTGAACGTGTGGTAGCAAGATAGCATTACACACACCGTGTGGAAGATCGTAGAAGCCGCCTAGCTGATGCGCCATCGCATGAACATAACCTAGTGACGCGTTGTTGAACGCCATACCCGCCATGAACTGTGCGTAAGCCATTTGCTCACGAGCTTCAATGTCTTCGCCGTGCGTAACCGCTGTTCTTAGGTGTGCTTGCACAAGCTCGATTGCTTTGATTGCTACAGCGTCGGTAATTGGCGTTGCTGCGATTGAAACGTAAGCTTCGATTGCGTGCGTTAACGCATCCATACCAGTTGCAGCAGTTAATGATGCAGGTTTAGCAAGCATCAACTCAGGATCGTTTACTGAGATAAGCGGTGTTGTGTGCTTATCAACGATAGCCATCTTAATGTGACGAGCTTCGTCAGTAATGATGCAGAAACGAGTCATCTCAGATGCCGTACCAGCCGTGGTGTTGATAGCGATCAATGGCATCATTGGCTTTTCAGATTGGTCTACGCCTTCGTAATCTGCAATCTTGCCGCCGTTAGAAGCAACCAGAGCGATACCTTTTGCACAGTCGTGTGGAGAACCGCCACCTAGAGAAACAACAAAATCACAATCGTTGTCAGTCAGCAATTCTAGACCATCGTTCACGTTAGTGATGGTTGGGTTTGGTTGAGTGCCGTCGAATACAACTGCGTCTACGCCACGCTGGCTAAGAAGGTCTTGTACCTGCTTAACTACGCCAATTTGATTCAGGATCTTATCAGTAACGATCAGACCTTTTTTAAAGCCTTGAGACTGAATGCTATCAGCAGCATCCTTCAGACAGCCAGTACCCATGAAGTTGATTGTAGGGATGTAAAATGCAGTAGACATTGGAAAACTCCGTTAATTATTATTTTTAATTTCCTACATGTTGTCGGCATTCAAGTGGTCGACCATTGATCTGGAACAACTTTGATTCCGAACTACCACTTTGTGGCTAGTCGTTGTGATAGGGCTCATATAGCAATCGTTTTCATGGTTTTTGGCTGTGTTCTTTGTCAGTAGTGATTAGCGATAAATTGGCTCCACCAAGAGCAGAATGGTGCTCTATAACAATGAAAATTAAGGTTTTTCATTGAAAGCTGTTTTGGTTAGGCTGGTGTCGACGTTTTATCGGAGTCATCACTGCACTCAATTTGAGGATCTTGCGACTCTTCAGACTCAAGGGTGTCTTCTGGCTCCTCGTCATAGTATTTGACAAGAAATGGGGTGAGCATGACAGATGACGGTAAGAAGTGCTTCATAATACCTCCCGGTACTTAAATGTATTTCTTGTATGGTATTGGTTTAATATGTGGCAAAATTTGCGATACATCATGACTTGCTGCTTGTTTTCTATAAATTATTAGATTTATATACAGGCTCACAGATTTACGAGTAAAGTGATTGCCAGCCTACAAGGCGAAGAGAAAAATTAAGCAAAACTACGATAAAAACAAACACAGCACTGCTCAACAACGCGAATAACAGGACAGAAAATGAAGTACGATTGGATATTCTTTGATGCGGATGAAACCTTGTTCCACTTTGATGCTTTTCAAGGAATGAAGCTGATGTTCTCCCGTTTTGGTGTGGACTTTAGTGAACAGGATTATTCGGTTTACCAAGAGGTTAATTTACCACTTTGGGTAGATTATCAAGATGGCCGCATTACGGCAGCTCAACTGAAGCACGCGCGTTTTGAAAGCTGGGCAACAAAGTTAGAGACAACAACAGCAGAACTAAACAGTGCATTTTTGACCGCAATGGCGGATATCTGTTCTTTATTACCAGGTGCACAAGAGTTGGTGGAGTCTTTAAAAGGCAAGGTGAACATGGGCATCATCACTAACGGTTTTACAGAGCTGCAGTCAATCCGTTTAGAGCGCACAGGAATGACGGATTACTTTGAGCACGTGATCATTTCTGAAGAAGTTGGGGTAGCCAAACCGGATGCCGAGATTTTTGAATATGCGCATAAGCTGGTTGGATTGCCATCTAAGCAAAGAATATTGATGGTCGGGGATAACCCACATTCCGATATTCTAGGTGGACTCGATTTTGGCATCGAAACGTGTTGGTTAAACAGCCAAGAAAAGGCAGCGCCAGCCGGAATTAACCCTCATTATCAGGTTAAGTCTCTGGCTGACCTGCAAGCTCTTTTACTAGCATAATTGCTAATTGCTAATTGCTTTTAGATTTTTGAGTGAATGATTGATAGCCGAGTACAGTTATGTGCTCGGCTACTTATTTTTACTTACTGCAACTTATCGATAGTGGCGTTTAAGCCTATCTTTGCTTTAAGCTCGCTTTGATTACCCAATGACAATAAAGAAAAGGAAGAGGTGTGTTTAAATCTCATCGCCATAGCTGCTACGGCATTGCTGCCATTCTACTTTGGAGCTGCTTAATCGCGCTGTCTCGAAGCGTATCTGAACAACTGGGCCCAATCGGTGGTGCGGCCAGCCTTTACACGGTGAGTGCGCTGTTGTTGATCTGTGTTATGGGTCTACCAAAGCTGTCACGCTTTTCTAAGTCTTATTTGCTGATTGGCGGCACCTTGTTCGTTTGTTATGAGATCTTCTTGGCTCTGGCTTTAGGAATGGCAAACAATAGACATCAAGCCTTGGAAATGGCTGTCATCAACTACTTATGGCCAGCACTGACGGTGTTATTTGCGGTGCTGCTGAGCGACAAGAAAATTAACTGGTTGGTTTACCCAAGTATCTTCTTGGCCTTCTTTGGCGTCGCTTGGAGCATCAGCGGCGATCAGGGGCTTTCTGTTGAACAAATCGCTGCCAATGTTGCTACTAACCCAAAAACTTATTCAATGGCGTTTTTCGGCGCGATTATTTGGGCGGTTTACTGTAATTACACTCAGAAAGTGGCGAAAGGGCAGAATGCGATTGTGTTGTTCTTTATCGCAACGGCAATCACCTTGTGGATCAAATACGCATTGAGTAACGAAACCGGCATGGTGATGACAACCAGTGCTGCGATTGACTTAGTGTTGGCAGGCGTGTGTATGGGCGCAGGTTACGCGCTTTGGAATACAGCGATACTTGGCGGCAATATGGTCTTCTTGGCGACCATGTCGTATTTCACGCCTATTTTTGCGACCTTACTGTCTTCTATTATTTTGGGTTTGTCATTGAGCATGACGTTTTGGCAGGGCGTTTGTATGGTAACGATTGGCTCTTTAGCTTGCTGGTGGGTAACCAGAGACAAAAAGCCGACGGTTACTGCGTCGGCTTCTAAAAAGGTTCAATCAGAGTCTTAGTCAGCGAGAGGTTGATTGGTTAGCTCTTGGTTCTTAACTCTCGACTCTTAACTCGCGATATTGAGATTCAATTGAAGCTCATAAGGCATCTTCGATAAGCGTCGCTTAAGTTGGCGGCGCGTACGTTCAATATCATCGACCGCAATCGCTTGTTGGTCGTTGGTATGAATATCAACATTGATTCGTAATTCTGGACCAACCTTAGTCACACCCATCAGCTCCAAATCTTGCTCCGCTTCTTTGTCTACCGCGACAACGTTCTTATCTACCGCATCACAAATATCTTTGTTTGCCGACATCATAAGCAGTTCGCGCATCGCCTCACGTAACATGTCGAAAGGCACTTTGATGAAGTAGAAAGACATTAGCAACATCATCATTGGGTCGGCATACACTGCGTATTCTGCAAGCGGAGAAAAAGTAATTAACCAAGCCGCTACGAAACCCGCTGTTACCGCTACACTCAGTAGCGTATCCATCTGCCACTGCTTAGATTCAGCCTGAATCAGACCTGAAGAAATACGTTTGCTCTTATTCGCGATGTACCACCAAGCGTAACCACAACCCAACACGTTGAAAATACCAAACAGAGTTGCAATAGAAGCATCAACTTCACGACCACCCGTCATTAGGGCACCAATCGCAGAGTAAAGTGAATAACCAACCACAAGCAGAATCACAACGGCTTTAATCGCAATCACAATCGGCTCGATGATAGCTCGACCGAACGGGAACTCTCTATCTGAAGGGCGGTTAATGTATTTTGAAGCAGCTAGTGACAATAAAGTTAACAGTAAGCTGATAAGAGAATAGACACCGTCAAATACTATGACCAGAGAGCCAACGAGAAGACCCAACACCAATCCGCCAATTGCGAAACCTGATGCTAAAAGGGCTGAGAACAATAGTACTCGATTTTCGTTTTGGCTTTTCCTGTCACACATAATATTTTCCAGATGTTTTTGATAACTTCATTGTTCTAATAATGAGCTAACTTTACAAACTTTATCTGATGATGTTTATATGTCTTATTTAATTCGAACATATAAATCAATAAAATTCAGTGACTTAAGAACAGGGTGTGGTGTCAATAAAGTTGACGTTGAGTGTTTTTTGGTGATGGTGTGCAACTGAAATAGGATCGTTTATGATTAATAAAACACATTAGTCGCTAAGGTCTTATTGGTCTTCTAGATTTGACTGCGACTGCGATGGACAAGGAGTGAATCAATATGAAGTTTGACGATATCAGTGATAATGAGTTGTGGGCGATTGCTAACCCGATCATGGATAATCTGATGGATGGTTCAACTAAGGTTGATCATGAACAGCACTGTCGAGATTTTACTCAAAGGATGAAAGACATTGTTACGCCAGAATATTTAGAAAAGGTGTGTCACCATTATCAGCACAGTAATGGCTTTTTTGCTGAGCGTGAGCAAGTTGCTTTATTTAGACGTTCAGACTCCATCGCCTTTGTGTGGAAACAAGCTTACACCATCGCCAAAGGTGAGTTTGTCGCTGAAATGGTATTGGTTGAAGAAGACGGACGCTATTTAGTGGATCACGTGATGGTCTTTTAGGAGTAGTGCTGTTTGTGGTTTTTCCCTTTGTTATCGACGATAAGCAATAAGCGCGAGCTAGAAATCAAACAAATAATCACTAAGCTGGTCGGCCAACCAATTCATTCCTGGGTGCTCTGCCATGCCAGCCGCGGTAAACATACAGTAGTCTTCTTGTGTTAAACCGTAGGTGTGTTTGATCACGGCAAGCTCTTGTTCACGCAGTAAATGGCGAATCAATGGCTCAGGCATTACGCCCCATGCTTCTTCACGTAGAATCGTATCCAACATAAAGTCGAAGCTAGAGAAGCCAATGTAACGACGCGAGAAGGGCTCAAGCTCAGGATTATCCTTTTCATTAAGATAAACCATGGTTGCTTGCATCGAATTTCTCAGTACTTCATCAGACACTCGTCGCATCGCACTCAAATCATGTCCTTTCTTACATACAGACATCATTCGAATCTTACCAAGCGGGTTGTAGATAATTCTTGGGTCATCGACGCGTTCGTAATCGACACCAAATGCGAAGTCGACTTGCTGAGTTTCAACTAGGTTAGCTAAGTCACCGCTCGATGCGAGAACGAAGTTGAATGAGGTAGAAGGGTACTTGTTATTTAAGGCGTGAGATAAGTCCTGCCACATTTCATCGGGTAGGGAGTCATCTCGTGCTATCCAAATTTCTGCGTTGAATTCGCCCGAAACATGCAAGCAGGTTTGTTTAATACGCGCGGCTGTCACCAACATGCCTTCGCAATCTTTGTAAATCGCTTTACCCGCTTCTGAAAGCTCAACGTGGTTTCCGCTGCGGACGAACAGCTCGACATCTAACTCTTTTTCCAAGGCTTTAATCGACATGCTGAGTTTGGTTCGGTTGCATTCTAACTGGCGTGCAGCTTCAGAAACTGATCCTAAATCAGCAACGGAACAAAAGGCTTGGACTTGAGAAAGGTTCATTTCATTTCCATATTGAGCGGGGGTTGGTGCATATTATCTGAATATTGTGCTGACTATCTTAGAAATAGTCCATCTTTGCATGATAACTCTATGACGAATTGACTAATTTGGTTTACTCTGGGGAAGTTCCGAACCTACAAGAAGTAAAGATGGAGGCCATGATGGCGAAACAATGGGACGAATACGCCGTTGATTGGGATAAAGATCCCGCAACCGCAGTATTCGCACAATCCGTATTTGACCAGTTAACACAGCTCGTTGATTTAAACGGAACCCGTGTCCTTGATTTTGGTTGTGGTACAGGACTACTCAGCCAGAAAATATCTCCTTTAGCAAAAGAGATCATCGCACTTGATATCTCTGAAGGGATGATTGAAGAGTTAGATAAGAAAGAGTTACCTAACGTTGAACCGGTAGTTGATATTTTATCGCGCGGACTTGCAGCGCAGCATCCAGCATTCAGAAACCAGTTTGACCTAGTGGTAGCCTCTTCGGTGTGTGGTTTTATCCCGAACCTACAAGACACAGTCAGTCTGATTTACACGCTGCTTGAAAACGACGGTACGTTTGTACACTGGGATTGGTACTTGGAAAGCGACAGTGAAGACTACGGTGTAAGCCAACAGCGCTCAGAAAATGTATTGAGTGCAGCGGGCTTTGCAGTAGTTGAAGTCTCTACACCGTTCTCGATTGACACTCCACAAGGAGAGTTAAAGGTATTAATGGGTGTTGGACGTAAACAAGCGCTTCCAGATCTGTAATCGTGTGTATGCCTTGAGCTAGCATTCAGAATGCTCATTTAAACTACTAAACCCACATTAACGACTCTAACGTCAGTTATGTGGGTTTTCTCTTTTTGGCGCTATCGTTTTAAACAGAACGAATTAGCGCTTTCTCATTTCTTCACTACTAACTCTGGTTTCTCTATTTCTCTATTTCTCTATTTCTCTGTTTCTCATCTCGCTCATAGAAAACTCAACACCGCTAATTTACAAATTATTTATTTCCATTTTGGAAATGTAGTCTTGCATACATTTCATTGGTGGAAATATAACGGTGAGATATAAAATAAGCCCATAACAACACTAAGGGTTTAATCATGAGCCACCAATCTGCGTCATCTACTTCTTCACCACTTTCAGAGCAACAACAACGCTTTAGCAATATCATTTCAGATGCCAACCTGTCACCAAAACAGAAGTCGAGCTATCTTGCCTTAGAAGCTGAAGCCAGCTTACCGTATATGCCGGTAAGCAAAGAAGTAGAGCAAGCCTTACAACAAGGTGTGCTGTGTGACATGTTTGAAGGGCACGCCCCATTTAAGCCGCGCTATGTACTTCCAGATTATTCTAAATACTTACATCAAGGCTCAGAGTATTTAGAGCTTAGCGCGGCAACCAACTTCGATGAAGCATTGAACATGCTTACCATCCTTTACCACCATGTTCCGTCTGTCACTTCAATTCCGGTTTACCTAGGTCAGTTGGATGATGTGTTGATGCCTTTCGTGGGCGACTTAACAGAAGAGCAGGTATACCAAAAGATTAAGCTGTTCTGGATCATGTTGGATCGCACACTGCCAGACGCCTTTATGCATGTGAATATCGGCCCGACAGACAACATTATCTGCCGTACGATTTTACGTGTAGACGCTGAATTGAAGCAGATCGCGCCAAACTTAACCTTTATGTACGACCCAGCCTTGACACCTGATGATCTACTTCGTCATGCGGCGAGCAACATCTGTGAATGCAGTAAACCACATATTGCAAACTATCCAGCGCATGCCGAGGCTTACGGTGACAAGCGTTTTGGTATTGTGAGCTGCTATAACTCTTTGCCTTTAGCGGGCGGTTCAAACACCTTGGTGCGTATGAACCTAAAGCAAGTGGCGTTGAAGTCTGAGGACAGTGCTGATTTCTTACAACAAGTATTGCCGAATTACAGTGGCATCATGGTTGAATTGATGAACGCTCGTAGCCGCTTCTTGCATGAAGAGTCTAATTTTTTTGACGGCTTCCTGACCAAAGAAGGTTTGATCGAAGAGGATCGCTTTGCGCCAATGTTTGGTATTTACGGCATGGCGGAAGCAGTCAACATCTTGTTGGAGAAAGAAGGTCAAGCAGGGCGTTATGGTCACGATGAACTGGCGAATCAGCTTGGTCATCGTATCTCTGAAAAGCTGGCTGAGATCGTTGAACGCTCTGAAGTGAAATATGGATTAGAAGGTAAAGCTCTGCTGCATGCTCAAGGCGGTATTAGCTTAGATGAAGATGTGACGCCGGGTGTCCGTATTCCTTATGGTACCGAACCGGATCCTGTCTCTTACGTTCGTGCAACCGCGGGTCACCATAAGTTCTACACCTCGGGCATCAGTGACATTCTGACCATCGACGAAACAGTGAAATCTAACCCTGAAGCGATGTTTAACCTGTGTAAAGGCGCGATTCAAGCGGGTTACCGAGAGTTCACGGCTAACGTTGCATCAAATGATTTGGTTCGTGTCACGGGTTACATGATTAAGCTATCTGACATTGCCAAATATGACGAGCAAGGCTCACGCACCAATACCACCTTTTTAGGTGCCGAAGCTGCGAAGAACACGGGCATATTAGAGCGTAAACCACGCGTGGCGAGTTTAGAGATGTCGCCGACATACGAATAGCTTTAACGTGTGTTATGCGTTTCGAATACGAACAATGTGAATTATGAAAACTTCTGATCTAACAACTCAAATGGCTAGGGTTAAAAATAATAAGACAGAAAAACAAGCGAAGGTCAGCCGTGTGCTGACCTTTTCTTGTGTTGATGGACCGGGAAATCGCCTAGTGCTGTTTCTACAAGGGTGCAATTTCGATTGTATAACCTGCCATAACCCACACACTATTAATCACTGTAACCATTGCGGAGATTGTGTGAGTGGCTGTCCAAGCCGTGCTTTAAGCATGGTTGATGGCAAAGTGAAGTGGGACCCAGCAGCTTGCACCAACTGCGATAAGTGCATTGATATCTGCGACCATAAGTCGAGCCCGAAAATTACCACAATGACGGTCTCAGAGGTTCTGGAGCTTGTCAGGCATAATCAGTTTTTCTTGAGTGGCATTACCGTTTCTGGCGGTGAAGCGACCATGCAGTTGCCGTTTATCATAGAGCTGTTTCAAGCGATTAAACGTGATCCACAGTTAGCGCATCTCACGTGTTTTATTGATAGTAATGGTTCGCTGTCACTTCAAGGGTGGGACAAGGTGTTGCCTTATCTTGATGGCGCGATGATTGACCTAAAATCATGGCAATCGGAAACACATCAATGGTTAGTGGGTAGAGGTAATCATAGGGTGTTTGAAACCATTAACTACTTAGCAGATAAAGGAAAACTGCACGAAGTTAGGTTGCTACATATCCCAAATAAAAGCGATCTTGAGGACGAAATTGAACAAGTGGGGCGTTACTTGAAGACTCTACCAAGTGATGTTCGAATTCGACTCAATGCGTTTCAGCATCATGGTGTCATTGGCGACGCGTTAGATTGGCCGAAATGCACCGAAAAACAGATGCAGAGCTTTCACGATAAGCTCTACACCATAGTTCAAAGACCGATGCAAACTCCTGAGGTTTATACCTAGTCTTTAGATTTCTTAGGCGGTCAATCAGGCTTCTAAGAACGTTAACTTTCTAAAGATATTAAGTCTCTAAAAATATTAAGCTTCTAAAAACAGGTCACACAACCATTTGATCGCTTGATCATTCATGTTGGGTTTATTCCACACCAAGCTGTACGCCACCTTACCGTAATCAAAAGGCAAGGGCTTGCTCACTAAGCCCTGAGCTTGTTTAGCATGCTCAGCCCACTGTTTAGAGCAAGTGAACAGGAAAGGTGTGTGGTGACACAACACAGCCGCAGCGCCGAAGTCCGCGACCGATATTGCCATCTCTCTTGGTTGGTGGCATTGAACCAAGTTTTGTTCAAAGTAAGGCTGAGACAGTTCGTTATCTAAAATCCCAATGTGCTTGTAATCTAAGTAGCCTTCTACCGTCAGTTCTTGCTGAGCGAGAGGGTGGTGTGCGCCCATCAAACAAACCATTTCATCTGGAAGAATTGTTTCCCAAACCAGCTCTTTGTTATCGGTCGGCGGCTGAGATATATCATGAGGCAACAAGATCAAATTGACCTTGCCACTGAGTAAAGCATCGAAGCCGAGCTGTTGTTTCGAATAGATGTTGAGCTTCGCGCTTGGCGCGAGCTCAGTGGTAATTTTACTGATCTTTGAGGCAAATACTTCGAAAGTACTTTCACGCATCGAAAGTGAAAAACTGCCTTGGTACTCTTGAGGGGTAAAACTCTTTTGATGAAGCAGTCCATTCATGCTTGAAAGAATTGCGTGAACAGTGGGCGCTATCTTCAGAGCAAAGGGAGTCGGGATAAGCTTGGTACCATCTCGATAGAAAAGCTCATCATTCAGGATGTCACGCAACTGAGACAGGGTTTTGCTTACACTCGAAGGGCTGACACAGAGTTGCTCTGAGGTCTGAGTGACGCTGTGGGTGTTCAGCATAATATGAAGCGCAGTGAGGTGCTTAAGGCTCACCCTAGATAAGTGTAAGTAATCCATTTATGACTCACGCATTCAGATTGGCTTGTGATTTTGCATGAACGACAAAATCGAACAAGCCAAATTGGATAAAGGTTATTTACGAGCTAGCTTATGGTGCGCTCTTGAAAAGTGGCCTGCGCAAAATGCGCCCACAATCGATAGTTCACCCGCTAAACACAGTGCAGCACAAACTTCAGCTAGGGCTTGTGATTTACCGTTACCATGCAGCCCAAGTAAATCTAAACAGGCTTTTTGACTTGGCAAGCCGGTACCACCACCGACAGTCCCTACCATTAAGTTAGGCAGTGTCACGCTAGCGTATAAACCGCCTTCCTTGTTGAGTTCCATACGCGTCATACCAATCGCTGACTCCGCGACACAGGCCGCGTCTTGGCCACAAGCGATGTAAAGTGCCGCCAGTGCATTCGCATAATGGGCATTAATACCGATAGTACCACTCAAAGCGCCACCGACAGTGGTCATTTGACCAAACTGGACCATCTTCTCAGGCGTCGTGTGTAGGTACTTAGCGACAAGCTCAGCAGGGATATTCACTTCTGCCGTCACCTTTTTGCCACGAACGCTGCGCAAGGTTTGGGTATTGGCTTTCTTATCGCCTGACAAGTTGCCATCAAGGAAAGCGTGGTCAGGCTTAACTGGCGTATTTTCGATGATGTACTCAAACACGGCGTTGGTCGCGATGGTCACCATATTCTGACCAGAAGCGTCTCCGGTTAGAAATTCAAACACCAAGTAAACATGGTTACCTTCGATGTTGATATTGATGTCGGTAAGTTTGCCGTGTGATGTTGTTGATTCTGCCAAGATCTTGAACTGGTCATACTGAGTTACAGCCCAAGCCACAAACTGTCCGGCTTCAACTAATCCTTGGAATGCAAAGCCAGGAGTACGTGTTACACCTTCATTGAGCAACATAGCACTGGCACCACCACAAGCTGTAATCAGCTTAGAACCACGATTGTAAGACGCGACAAGCGCAGCTTCTGTGGTCGCGAGTGGTACGAGGTAATCGCCCGTAGCAAATAGGCCATTAACTCTTAGTGGACCAGACACACCGACAGGGACTTTAACTGTGCCAATAAAGTGCTCAATGTTTTTCTCATAAGCTTGGATCTGGCTTTGTGTATGAGGGTCGAGCAGTTCTTGCTGTGAATCTGCATTATCGAGCGCTGTCCAACGACGTGTGAGATTCTTTTCTGTCAGGTAGGGGCTAGGTGTCAGCTTATTTACTGGCTTTTCAAAATGAGGCTGAAGCTTTTTTTCTAATTCGTCTGCGGAGATGTCGCCTCCTAAAATAGAAACATAGTCACGGCGATGCAGATTTAGTTTTGGCATAAATAGTATGAAGTAAAGTTTGTGCAGCAAATTGGTTTGCGCTGATTCTACCGAGTAATAAACCAGAAACAAGCGCCTGATATAATGAGTTACAGTTTGTGTGGTTGTTGAAGCAAAAAGCAGCGAAGTTTCGCGAAATATAGGCTGTATTTGAGCGAAATTTAGATATGAATGTCGAGAAGGCTACCGATGGCTTCGTTTTGACGATCAACCACACTTGCACCAACGCGGTTATAACTTGCGCTTTGTGTCAGTTTAATCAGGGAATCGGTTGAAGATGAAGCAGGTTCAGGTTCTTTGTCTTTAAAGGAAATGGCTTGTTCAGGCTCTATTTGATTAAAGCTGAGATCGCTAGCTTCGAAAGTGTCGTCGGATTCTAGAGCGTGTTTGGAGGCTTGGTTGAGCTCGATTGCGGCTTCTTCAGCCATGTTGGTGGATTGCTGAATAATGGCGTAACCAGATTGAATACCAGATATCGACATATCAGAACCTTTTATTGACGTATGGAATGAGTCTAGGCGGACGATATTTTGAGCGCAATGATGAACAGATGAAATTTACGGTAAAAATGTGAACTTAAGCTAAAATAGTGATGTCTGTCTATTAACTGAACAGGTCATTTAGCGCGTTTAACTCTTCATCAGTAAGCAAAGAAGGCTTCTCTGTTTCGAGGTTGCCGTCGATCTCACCCTGAAGTGCTTTTAATTGTTGTGGGCTAAGAAGCTGTATTTGCTGCTTAAATGCTTCAAATTGCTGTGTATTCATAGTGTGACCTTTGTTCAAATTCATATGCTCTTTAGAGCATAGCCTACTGATTCAGGAAATCAAACAAGATTAAGTGAATTTTAAATGATGTTTGAAGTTTCTTGAAACTAAGACAACTATAAATTCCTGTGGTCGTTTTTTGTCCGAGAAATGTTAGGAAAAGTTAAGGCTTGGTCAATCAAAGTCAGAAAATTCCTACAATGTAAAAACGCCTTCAACCCTTGTGGCACAAGGGTAGGTAAGTAATTTCTCTACCCAATTAGGGGTATGGGTAAAGCAATGTATAAATATTTGTGATGATCAAAAGATAAGCAATTGGCGTTATCTTTTTGTTTTTACGGTATTTTGTTTGTTGCTCAAGAAGCTTCTGTTTCAAACGACTTGTCGATCTTAACCTTAACTGCAAACTTGGTCGCTAAGGTATGCAGTTCTGGAAGCATTCGATAGATCAAATGGAGCTGTTGTAGAACCATTTTGACAGAATTCTCATCTTCTTCTCGCCATTCACTCAAACGTTTATCCAGCTCCGGGTCATAAGCGTTTTTCACTTCACAATGCTCTTTATGAGAATAGAGCTGATCATTTAGAGCGTCGAGATGCTGGTGGATTACTCTGTGCGCATCTAGCACCAGTTTGTGTGTCGCTTCATCATCAATACGCGTTCTGTGAGCACCCAGAGCCGAGATATAGCTAAGCAGAGCATGATTGAGTGTTAAGAATCGGAAGCTCTCATCTTCAGAGGTACGGTACTTACCCGGTTCAACCAACATGCTACTGATGGCGGCAGTCAGGTTTGCGTCATTATTATGAGCGCTACGACGAGCGATACGATAGTTTAGGCTATCTTTCTTACCGACACGGTATTGGCCGATGATCTGAGCGAGATAGTTCTTGTTGGAATCGAGCGCATCCGCCATCACTTTGTGCAGTCGCTTCGATTGCCAATCAGGCAACACATAAATGACAGCAAGCACGGCGAGAGCACAACCAATAAAGGTATCCGCTAACCTTGGCAATACTACCGCGTAGCCTTCACCTAATTGGTTAAAGCAGAAGAGCACAAGCAGTGTGATAAAGCCGGTCGCAAACCCGTAGTTATTGATTCGAAACGCAAAGAACATCACGCCACTGATCACAATGAACACTAATTGGCTCTCTTGCGACGGGAAGAAAGTCAGTAACGGTACTCCGATCAATAAGCCTGCGACCGTGCCAATGACACGCGCCGTCAGTTTTTGACGGGTTGCACTGTAGTTTGGCTGACACACAAACAGTGTCGTCAGTAGAATCCAATAACCTCGTTCGATATCAAAACCCTGGATAATCCCGTAGCCCAGCGTCAAAGTGATCGCCATGCGAATCGCGTGGCGGAATAGCATAGAATCGGTGTGCAAGTTAGCTTTGATCTTGTGCCACATTGCCGTCAAAGTATGAGGGTTGGTATCGTCCAATACACCTTCTTCAATCTTCTCTGCATCTGGGTTGCTGATATTCGAGAGCTGTTTTTCAACGGTTGCTAGGTTATTGAATAAGTAATCCAACTGGTTCAGCAGTGATTTCCATTTAGGATTATTCTGTTGGTGCAGATGATTGAGCGAAGACATCAGCTCATCGAGTGCCAATACAGACTTGTCACCATGCTGGTATTCAGCGCCAACTTTCAACGAGCTCGCCACTTCTTTACACGCAGTGGCCTGCGCTTCCAGTAGATACTTAAATCTAAACAACACGTCAGAGCGCTCAAAGTGTTTTGCTAGCTCTTGATAGCGATAGTGGCTAGAGCTGACGCGTTCATGAATATCTTGTGCGATGAAGTAGGTGTTAAGAAATCGGTCACTAGGGCCGTCAATGTGTCCGCGCTTAGAGCGATTAAGCAGCGTCGCTTTACACATGTTGAGTGCGTTAACGGTACTCGCGTTGAGTTTGGCTTCAATGATTCGGTGTGGCTGGGGAATCAAGTCAGAAACGGGGTAGAAGAGTTCCGCTTTTGAATCGATGTAGTTACCGATTTGATCGAATACCGTGGCTAAGTTTTGCTGCACAGGTTGCATTGGCCACACTATCTGCCAAATCATCGACATGAAGTAGTACCAAGCGGCGCCAGTTAACAGTAGAAGCGGTTGAAACCAAAGGTTGGTGCTCTCGTGTGCACCAAGCATGGTATAGATGGCAACCAAGAGAGAACCAAACGCGATACTCGCGTATTTAGGGCCAATTGCCCCGAGAATGATAAAAGAGAAGGTTGAAACAAAAAGCCCTATCGCGAACAGCCAAGGCGTATCGAAGAGAAGCTCAATAGAGAAAGCCGCAACGGCGAAACAGATAAAGGTCAGCGTGAGTGCTTTCAAGCGCCCGGTAAAGCTGTCATCACTTTCCGCAAGAGCCGCAGCAATAACGCCTAAGATCAAAGGCGTGATCAGTGTGTTTTGTCCATAATACCAAGCAGGCACCACCACGCCGAGTAGAGTGATGAGAATTAATACGCTGTAATTTATGGTTTTATTCGCCCAATAGAGGCGTAATTTGGCTGAAAAGTCCACAGTCGCTCACTTGACACACTAAAAACCATAATCCTAACAGAAATCAAGCACAAGAATTTGATACTTATCCATAATTGCCCGTAGGTGGTCATGAAAGCGTCGATAAGATATGAGATATTATTAATTCTCATTGCATCATGATATAAATTCAATATTCCCAATTAAGAGCACACTCCAATGCAGCTAAGCGCTAACAAGACTGCACAGTTTTTTATTCAAAATGAATATCATCAGGTTGAACTTGATGGTCCACGCTTGCTGTTATCTTCAGTAGGCAGTGAAGAGCGTATCCCATTTACTATTTGGAGTGGCAAGATCGCGATAAAGCGCGGATTGTTCTGGGGATCGCTACAATTTTTTGCTAATCAACAAGATGGAACACAGCGCAGTTGGTTAGTACAAGGCTTACCTTGGGATCAATGCCGTCAATTTGCACGCGCGTCAGTTAGTGCTTATCAGAAGTGGCACGACACTCAATGTGAACAATTGGCTGAACACGTACCTCAGTGGGAAGCTGAATTAACACGTCTTGAGCAATTACCAGCCTTTCTACCGCATTCTAAGGTCAACACTTGGGTTGATATGGTCAACTCAGGCTTAGAGAGTATGACAATGACGCTAGAAGAGGCCGCACAACGCATGCCAAACCGCATCGCAAGAATGCAGCCATGGTTATCTGAAACGGAAATCAAGCAAGCTGAAAGAAACCAGCAATGGCTAGAGACCGAGCGAAAAAACTGGGAAGTGTTGTTTGCGCAATGTGAGTCGTCACCACTGAACTTATCGCAGCAATATGCGGTGTTGATGAATGATGATCACAACCTTATTTTAGCGGGTGCAGGCTCGGGTAAAACCAGTGTTCTAACGGCTCGCGTCGCGTATTTACTGCAAAGCCATCAAGCTCAAGCTGAAGAGTTGCTATTGCTCGCTTTTGGTCGTGAAGCGGCAGAAGAGATGAAGCAACGTCTCGACAGCAAAATTGGTTTATCAGCAGAGAAGGTGCAAGTCAGCACTTTCCACCAGTTGGGTTTAAAGATACTGAATCAAGTTGAACCCGAACGTGTGGTTATTTCTCCTTTAGCGCTCGATGACAACCAACGCCAAGCATGGTGCATTGATTGGTTGAAGAAGCACTGGATGACACCGACCAACTTTAAACGTTGGCAAAAGCATTTGTCTAAATGGCCAATCGCTTATTTAACCGGTGACGATGAGCTTGGTAGCCACGTTTCAAACCTCAAATTGATCGGTTGGCTTGAAAAGCAGCTAGAACAGTTGAATGCGTCGGGTTTAACCAAAAAAGAAGTACAGCAACAGCTGATTGATCACCGAGACTATGCTCGCCTCAACAGCGAGCTTTCACTGTGTTGGCCATGTGTAACCGCGTGGCAAAAGGAGCTGAAAGAACAGAATCATATCGACTTCTCAATCATGATCAGCCGAGCGACTCAGTATGTCGAGAAGGGCAAGTTTATCTCACCTTGGAAGTTCATCATGATCGATGAATACCAAGATATCTCACCTGATCGTCTTGCCTTGGTTGAAGCACTGTGTAATCAGTCTAAAGCCGAGCATCAAGCCTCTATTTTTGCAGTAGGCGATGACTGGCAGTCGATTTACCAGTTTGCAGGTGCGGATGTGGATTTGACCACGGGCTTTAAGGATCGTTTTGAAAGTTCGACCATTCATCACCTAGATACGACTTACCGCTTTAACAATCAGTTAGGTGCGGTGGCTAATCGCTTTGTACAAGAAAACCCAATTCAGATTCCGAAAGAACTGAACAGCTTCAAGCAACAGAAGCAGAAGGCGGTGTACAGTGCGCCAAGTAAAGAAGTTGAGAAGATTCTTGATCAACTGAACCGTCAATCCAAAGGCAAAACCAATAAATTGGTGCTGCTACTTGGACGTAATCATTACCACAAGCCAGAGTTGTTGGAAGACTGGAAGAAGATCTTCACTTCCATTGATATCAAGTTCATGACTTGCCACGGCAGTAAAGGTAAAGAGGCGGACTTTGTCATTATTCTTTGTGTTGACGAAGGACAGTTCCCGACCAAGAAGAAACAGCTGCATATTGATGGCGCATTGACTGAATCATCAGACGCGTTCCCTTATGCTGAAGAGCGTCGTTTATTCTATGTAGCAATGACGCGGGCAAAAGAGAAAGTATGGATCACGCACAGTGGCGACGGCTCTGGCTTTGTGCAGGAGCTGCATGGTTCTGATTACCCAGTTGTTCGTAAAAAGTGATGTTACTTGACTTGATTGTCTAAGATTAGATCTTCAATCCCTGCCTTAATATCACAAGGCAGACGCATAAAGCATAAGGAATTTGCTATGGAACACGGTTCTATTAACTACATTGAATTTGCTGCGAAAGACATCGCCGCAACTAAGGCATTTTTCAGTCAAGTGTTTGGTTGGAGCTTTGAAGACTATGGCCCTGAGTATTCTGCGTTTGAAGGCAAAGGCTTAATGGGCGGCTTCTATTTGGCGGATCTGGCGTCGAATACGGATAATGGCGCGGCGCTGATGGTTTTTTATAGCCAAGATCTTGAGCAAACCGAGCGCGATGTAATTGATGCTGGTGGTCAGATAAACCGTGAGATCTTTAGCTTTCCCGGCGGCAGACGTTTCCATTTCAGAGAGCCAAGTGGCAACGAGATGGCAGTGTGGAGCGATAAATAGAGAGACTCTCGCACTGTTTTATGATTGAACTGTTTAATGTCTGAAAACGAGACATAAAAAAGCCTGCGATAAAATGCAGGCTTTTTAGTCTGTTCAGTAGAGAGCACATTTAACGTGCGATTACGTGCGCTCAGCTAGGTACGCTTCGTAGTCTGGGATCTCGATGATTACTTCTTCTTCAAGCAGTGAAGAGTTAAACAAGAAATTAGCGGTAGCGCGGTTAGTGGCCACAGGAATGTTCCAAACACTTGCGATACGAAGCAGTGCTTTTACGTCTGGGTCATGTGGTACAGCATTAAGTGGATCCCAGAAGAAAATCAGCATATCGATCTTGCCTTCAGAGATAAGCGCGCCAAGTTGTTGGTCACCGCCCATAGGGCCGCTGATCATGCTCTTGATTGCTAAGTCTGTCTCTTTAATTAGTAAAGAACCAGTCGTGCCCGTTGCGTAAAGGAAGTGCTTTTGTAGTTTTTCTTTGTTCTCTTTGACCCATCTTAGTAGCTCAGGTTTGAAGTGGTCATGAGCGACCAAAGCGATATGCTTATGTGTTGGCATAGTGCGCGTCGTTTTTTGCATGAATGTTCCCTAAATTGTTGTTTCGTTTTTATTGTTTTGAGTTCTTCAGCCAATATAGCACTAAGGATTCACACTGAATACCGGACGAAACTCAGAAGGTGACAATGAGTCGGCGATAATTTGATCTTTGAGAGTTGCAGGTGTCAGCGCTTCGATAATCGGTGCGCTGTGTTGCTCGTAAGGTTGACCGCGTAAGTAACTCGTGGCTTGTTTTACCGACAAGCGACCTTGCTCAACCATTTTATCGGTTGGCGCAAAAAGTACCTTGTTACGAAGTAAACCACGGTAGGTTCCGTGACTTAAGTAACTCGAAATTAACCCAATCTCTTCGGTTTTATCGGCCGCTCGTAGCTCACTGATCGCTGCTTCAATCGCGACGGCACTTCCGACTATATATTGGATATCCGGCTCCTCGATCACCTGTTGTACTAGGTTTCTTTGCAGTTCTTTATCGTTATCTGCCCAATAGCTGATCGCGATTTTGATATCACTCGACTTGATCGCATCATAAAACCCCAGTGCCACAGGCTTAGTGCCGCCACTTGCTTGTGGACCAAGTAACAGGGCGATAGGTGTTTCGCCTGATCCTTTCGGGTGTCGTTTCGACAAAAAATCTCCGACTTGGTATCCCATTTGGTACCAATCGACACCGACCGTACCTTTTAATACCTTCTGTTGTTCTTCATTGACGGTTAACTCATTTACCGTAGCAAACACAGGCGTCGAGCCAACCCAATCGCTGAGATTGTCATGATACGCATCGGGTGAAACCGTACCTAAAATAATGGCATCGGCTCCCCATTGCGTGCAAAGCACCAGTTGCGAGGCTTGTTTGGCCACGTTGGGGTAACCGCCAGCTTCCAATACTCTTAGCTCAACTTGCTGCTTTTCTGCTTCAGAGATCATTCCATAGTTTACCGACAACCAATAAGAGTCTTTGAGGTGCGGATAAATGGCACAGATTTTCTCTTTTTGTGATGTGGCATTGGCGGGCTTTATTGGGCTCAAAGGCTCACTAGCACCTGCGACAGTAGTTACTGAGGCCAGTAGTGAGAGAAGAATTATTGAAGCGAAAGGTCTAGATAGCATGAATTGCCGTTTTGTTGGTTTTAGATAAGAAACACTGCAAAATATAGCGTATTCTGCATGGGTAAAGAAGAACGTTTTAAGGTTTAGAGTTTATGTTGTTAGCTTCAGCGAGTATTGGACGCAAGCTGCTGGCCTCATTCTTAGTGATGGCACTGTTGGTTCTATTGTCTGCATTGATCGGTGTTTCTGGTTTTAGCTTTGTAGCCAAAACGGAAAGAAACGTCGTTGATTCGGCGCTTCCTGCCATGATCGAAGCTCGTCAGGTTTCTGAGTTGAGTAACCGTATTATTTCGTCAGTACAAACACTTTCTAATGCGAGAAACGAGGCCGAAAGAAAAGAGGCTGGCACCGTACTGTTTGACCAACTTGAGTCGCTTCTTCAACATATCAAAGAGCTTGGTGTCGACAGTTTCGATTCTCAGCTCCTCAATAAACTCGAAAACAATGTTCAAAGCGTTATTAACACACTGGCTGAGTTGGGTGTGTCGGTTGAGCGTAAGCTTTGGTTAAGCAAAGAGTTGTCGTCTCGTGTCGAAGAGATGCGCCTATTGGCCGAAGAGCTAGAGCAGTTGACGCGAACCCAAGTTTTGAACACGGCTACCATTGCGGTTGCTAACGTCACGCATATCTATGACCTGCTAGAAACCAAAGAAACGGATAAAGCCTACCAAGCCTTAGATGCGCTTGTAGAGGTTGACCTTGATTTGTCTGAGCGCCTACACGAATTGCATTTGCTGGCGTTCAAAATGCTTAACCAAATTGAAGAAACGCAAACCGTTACCAACGTAGAGCGTATTCATCAAATCCAATCAGAATTTGAATCCAACCTAAGAATCATGGCGCGCCGCGTTAAAGCGGTCGAAGATCCTACTCGTTCAGCGCAGATGTCTCAGCTTCTAGAAGAGCTCAGAAAACGCCAAGTCGTGTTCGATATTTCATTAGAACAATATGAGAACACCAAAAAGTCAGAGTTTCTGATGCAAAATACGTTGGAGCTGTTCTCTCAGCTGAATACAACGGTTAACCAACTGGTTGATGATTCAAACCGCAGTACCAAAAAAGCGGTTGATGAGCTGACCAGCACGTTGAATTTGGCTCAATGGTCACTGTCTGTGATTTCGGTTATTGGTTTGGTTATTGTTGCATTTATCGTGTGGCGAGTGGTGTATATCTCGGTTGTTAAACGTCTTACTGAATACTCATCGGCCTTGATGTCTATCGCACAAGGTCGCCTGAATATTGATATCTCGGTAAAGGGTAATGATGAGCTGGCTCATATGGGCGAGGCGATCATCACTGCCAGAAACACCGCGCAGGCGCTACAAGTGGTTGCGGTGGGTGAAGCAAAGGCGAAACGCGAACTTGAAGAGCACAAAGAACACTTAGAAGAGTTGGTCACAGACCGAACCTACCAGCTGCAAAAGACCAATGAGAAGCTGAACATCGAGGTAGGGAACCACGCTAAGGCTCGTAACGCCGCAGAACAAGCAAGCCGCGCAAAATCCGCTTTCCTTGCGACGATGAGTCATGAAATACGAACGCCGATGAACGGTGTATTAGGTACTGCAAGATTGCTCAAAGATACCGGGTTAGACCCGCTGCAATCCGGCTATGCAGACATCATTAACCGCAGCGGTAAGAACCTACTCGCGATTTTGAATGACGTGTTGGATTACTCAAAGATTGAAGCAGGGCATTTAGAAATCCGCACTGCTTCGTTTGATCTTCATCAGATGGTTCAAGATACCTACCAATTGATGGAAGGGCGTGCCGCTGAGAAGAAGCTGAACTTTGATTTCCATATTGAAAGTGATGTGCAACGCTATTGGCGTGGTGACGTAACGCGAATCAGCCAAATCTTGAATAATTTGGTCGGTAACGCGATTAAGTTTACGGAAAGTGGCTCGGTCGATATCTTTATCAGCTTAGATATCGAAGATGAAAATCGAGTGATGTTTGAAGTGTCAGATACAGGTGTCGGTATTGATGCTAGCGAACAAGCTTGTCTGTTTGATGCCTTTACCCAAACCGATAGCGGTCGCAACAAAACCGGCGGCACAGGGCTTGGATTAGCGATCAGTAAAAGCATCATGTTGGCAATGAACGGGGATATTGGCGTTCATTCTGAAGAAGGCGAGGGTAGCCAGTTTTGGTTCTCACTGCCACTTGAAGCCGGTGAGAAGATAGAAACGAAAGTACCGGTCATTGAAGCGTGTATTCGAGCTAAAGTACTTCTGATTGAAGATAACCCCGTAAACTGCATCGTTGCTGAAGGCTTCTTGCATAACTTGGGGCACGAGGTTGTGATTGCGACAACCGGACAAGAAGCGAGAGCCATATTCAGTGAGCAAGAGTTCGATATTGCGCTGGTGGACATTAACTTACCCGACTGCGATGGCGTCGAGTTAATTCAACAACTCAAAGACGATGCGCTTCAGCATAAAAGTGAAGAAGACGTAATTCGAAAAGTACCCCCAATGATCGCAGTATCGGCTCATGTGTTTAACGAAGAAGTGGAAAGCTATTTGTCGTCTGGCTTTGATGGATTCTTACCTAAGCCGTTAGAGAAGGAAGCATTATCGGAATTGATTGTTGAGCAGTTGGACGGTCACACGCTGTTGCTGCCTCAGCCGGATCCGTCAGATGCTGTTTGCTGTCAGCTAAACTCTAAACCTCAGGAAACCGAGCTAGACTTATCAGCATTGGCATTTGCAAGCTCGACACAACGAGCAAACCAAGACGCGGAACATAATCAAGGAGAACCGATTGTGCAGATGATTACCCCTAAGATTATCAAAGACGACTTGGCCATTCTCGGTCGAGAAAAAATAGTGCAGATTGTTGGGTTGTTTGACCAAAGCAGCCAAGTCACTCTCGATGAACTGATTGTGGCAAGTGCCGCTGACAACGCTCGTGAAATTAAGTCTTTAGCTCATAAACTGAAAGGGTCTGCCGGCAGCCTAGGATTATCTGCACTGTTTGCTTTATGCCAGAGCATTGAAGCGAGCGAGGATCCATTACTTCAATATCGCGATAATGCAGACTCATTACCTGAATTGGTGAAAGACTCGTTAGCAGCGCTCCGAGAGCAACTATAGAGTGGCTATTGGGCGGAAAGCCCCAAAATAAGAACAGAAAACAAAAAGCAGGCTATTTCTCCGTTTTAATATGAAGAAGTGACCTGCTTTTTTATTGTCGAATAAGAATCTAAGTAAGGCTTTCAAGGAACGGCTCTAAGCCATCTTGATATGTCCAGCAGCTTTGATCTTAACGTGAACCATATTGCCTTGTAGGTAGCTTAATGGAATCTCGCTGCGTTCAATGATCGCGACATTATCGCTGCATGCGCCAGCTTCAATCGCCAGTTGCTTTGATTGCGCTTCCAAGCCCTTTAAGGTCTCTTCACGTGATGCTGGGTCAATCGGTATGATCTTATCGAATTGACCTGATATTTCACCCAACGCAACACCAATCGCATTAGCCACTTCAAAGTGCTCAGGACGAACCACTTGGCTCACACCTTCAAAATGATCTGGGAATAGGGCACTACCACCACCAACCATGATTACGGGTACACTCGCCGCAGAGGTCTTCATCTTATCGATGCCTTCTTCAACATCCGTGACCATTTGTTGATAAATCTTGCTTGCTTGTTCGGCTGAAACACCAATCTCATCACTCAGTTGATGTTCTGCCTGCCACTGCATTTGTCCTGTTTTGAGTGCAATATCGGTGAGCGTAAGTTCATCACCACCAAAGCTACGCGCCGTTTGCGTCAAGGTATGGCCAACACTTTCTGGGCCTAGCTCGATACGCTGCTGTTCAAAGCGAACCTTGGTACCACCACCAATGGCTAACGCCAAAATATCAGGCATACGGAAGTTGGTTCTCACTTCACCGATTTCTACTGCTAAGCTCGATTCTCTTGGGTAGCCGTGAGTCAGTACGCCGATATCAGACGTAGTGCCGCCCACATCGACCACAATCGCGTCTTTTAACTTAGTTAAGTGACTCGCTCCACGAATCGAGTTTGTTGGCCCACAAGCCACGGTGAGAATCGGGTACATCAATGCGAACTGCTGTGACATCAGTGTTCCGTCGTTCTGACCGAAATAAGGCGTGGTGTGGATTTCATGATTGATGAGTGCACTGCAAAAGCCGTCAACGAATCGTTTTGCTGTCCCTTGCAGAGCCGCATTGAGGATAGTGGCGTTCTCACGCTCTAAAAGCCCTAAACTGCCCACTTTATGGGATAACGATAGGTTCACGCCCGGAAGTTCTTGTTGAATCCATTCTGCTGCTTGAAGCTCCTGGTCGCCGTTGACGGGAGAGAACACTCCGCAGATAGCAATGGAATCCACTTGGCCTTTCATTTTCTGGCAAAGCTCGCGGATCTCAGACTCTTGAATGTCGGCAATCAACTGGCCGTCATATTCATAGCCGCCGTGTGCTTGGTAGAAGTGCTGACCAAGCAGGTTTTGCCACGCTTCACTCCAACCACAAAGGGGCGGGACGCTATCACCACTGGGAAGCGCTAAGCGAATCATGCCGACTCTGTCTAAGCCTTTTCGTTCAACGATTGCGTTGGTGCATTGAGTCGTGCCAAGCATCGCGTGTTTCACTTGCTGACCATCAATGTTTGCTTGGTTTAATAGCGCAGAAATCGCGTTGTCGATCCCTGTTGAAACATCATGTGTGGTTGCGGTTTTTACTTTGGCAATCACATTTAAGTCTGCGTCGAGCAGCACACCGTCGGTATTGGTGCCACCTACGTCAATGCCCAAACGGCAGTAATCAAGCGTAATGTTTGTCATGCTACTACCTCTTCAATGCAGACTTTAATTGTTCAATGGTTTGATACTCGACGGTGTAGCCAAAGTAACCCGGGCCCGCGACTTCAATACCTTTGTCAGTGCGCCATTTGGGGTCGCAAGGGTAGGCGATAAGGTCGATGCGCTGCCCGTAACGAAGTTGTTCGGTTGTGATTGGCTTGCCGGTTTCATGATCCAAGATCGAAATAAGATCCGGTGTTGATGCCAGCAGGTTATCTTGGCTCATGTCTGCGCGGCTTGTACCTTTGTGCGCGAGAAGTAATTCGTTTTGGAACTGCACAAACACGTTATCGACGCCGGTATCTTCAAACTGAGCCAGCTTTTCAATCACGACACCACCTGTTGCAAAACCACCATCGGTTTCACGTTGAATATCAACAATCTTGCCACTGATGATGGTATGGCCGCCGACAATGTCTAATACGGCCTGTGTGCCACTTTTATTGTTGTCGTTCGCCAGTCTAATCGCTTCACCAATCTTCATTGCTTGGGTCAGTGTCGCAGGCAGTGCACTGCGTTTTAGGTTCTTACCGTTCATTGGGTAATCGCACATTGCTGCAGAGCCACCCATCTGTTCGGTAATCGGCCTCGCAAACTTTTCAGACCAAATACCGTCAATCGGATAAAGCGTGACGACATTGCCACGCTCATCGGCCAATGTGTTCGGTGCCGAAGGGAGACCATCAAGAAAGAAGGTCACCATCTGAGCTTCTGGGAACGCACGTCCCATCGCATCACAATCGATCACAGGAATGTTCTTTTGTGCTGCAACGAGAATTGGAATCAATGAATTGAAGCCGCCTACTTCGATAGGAAACGTTGCCGCTACTTCAGTGCCGAGCGCTTTTTCCATCGCTTCGAAAGCAATCAACATTTGATCTTTCGAATTGAGTTTCTCTACTGCGACTGTTGGTGCGCCAATCATTGAAGAGGGCACTGTCATCCAATCGTCTTGCACGTCTTCTAAAGGAATCATGCGTACAGGGTGCTTTGCCGTTGCAATGGCTACTTTCGCCATCAAGGCACCGCTGTATGGGTCACCGCCGCCGCCAGTACCTAATACCGTCGCACCCAGCGCGATATCATCAATCATTTGTTCAGTAATAATCACAACTACTATTCCTTATCACTTGAAGGAGAAAGCTTCATTAGGGCGAGGTAAATCACACCAGCGGCAAGAATGCCGTCTAACGCCGAGATGCTGGTGAACGAAAACAGGTTGAAAAACTCTGGTGCAGTACAAGCGCTGAATGCAGTACCAAATGCCCAAGAAGCCAAGCCTTTAAACATCCAAGCTGGAACTTGTTGGATGTTCTCAAAGCTCATTTTTGTCGAATCTAAAACATAATATTGAACGATGTAGACACCCGCAGCAGGCGCAATGGTTACGCTGAGTAGCATTAAGAAGTCGGTAAACTTGTTCACCATGCCGAGTTGAGCGATACCAATGCCGACGATGGTCATGATCACAACCAGAACAGGGCGCGGAATCTTAGGTAGAACCATCGACATGCATAAGCCGCCAGAGGTTAGGTTGCTACTGTTGGTGGTCCATTGTGCGAATACCAGTACTATAATGGCCGCCATGCCTAAACCTAGGGTGAAGAAGACTTCGACTAGGTCGTCGGTGCCGGTCATTTTGGTCAAGATCAATGCGATAAGAATGATGGCACTGTTGCCGACGAGGAAACCGATACCCGCTCCTAAAATCGCATCACGGCGTGTTTTGGCGTAGCGAGCAATATCAGGTGCAGCAACCGCAGCTAGAATCCAGATAGACATAACAAAAGAGATGGCTTGGCCAAGCGTCAAAGGATCTTCAATCGATGGCGCTGCGCCACCTTGATAATCAGCAGCCATAAACAAACCGATGGTAATCAACGTCACCATCAATGGAACAGAATAGGTACTGAGTTTGCCTAAAGCACGAACGCCATAGATAGCCGTCATCATCATTAACACACTGCCGCCAATAAGAGCGGTGAGGTGTGAAATTATGATGTCGTATTTCGCCAGTGCATCGACCATGATGAAAGCGAAGAAATCAGCCTGGAATGCGAACCAGCCGACTAATGAGATGCCGTTGATGAAGCCAAGAATTTTACCGCCGTTACGGCCAAATACCGCGCTGCTCACCAGCGGGGTAGACACGCCAGCTTGAAAGCCAATGTTGGCACACAGCATCGCGATGATCGCCAATAAGCCTGAACCAATAAACGTGGCAAGCAGTGCGTCTTCAAAACCAATACCGCTGCTTAGAATCGAGCCGAGAAACAGTCCCGAAATGTCGATGCCGATTGCCAACCAAATAAGGCTGATGACCCACCAAGATCGTTTGGCCTTCTCGGGAACGGGTTCCAACTCGAAGTCATCTATCTTTTTGTGGCTGTGTGTTGCTTCGGGTTTATTCACGTAAGCTTCTGCCGCCATAGTGCCATCCATGCATTGTTATTCCATAAGTGTGAATAAAGCATACTGATGTATTTATTGTTAATAAATGAATATAATCAGATGTAAACATAACAAAAAACAAATGTGAGTGGCAAAGTGAATCCAAACAATAAGTTAGATAAAAGAGACCTACGTAGATTAGAGCTTTTTTGTGAAATTGTTGAACAAGGAGGCATCAATCAGGCGGTCGCAAGCACTGGGATTAGTCAACCAGTGCTGAGTAATCAGCTTATTGCCTTGGAAAAAAGCTTAGAATTAACATTATGCCAACGTGGTCGACGTGGTTTTAAGCTGACTCATGAAGGTGAGCAAGTGTATAAATATGCGAACCAACTAAAATCGACCTTAACCGACTTCGCTTATAAGTTACGAGGTGTACAGACGGAACTCTCTGGGCATGTGCGAATTGGATGTTTGGATAACACCGTCACTTTGCCTTATAACCCACTTCCCAAAGCGATCGAGACGTTTTACCAACGCAGTAACAGTGTTGAGGTGAGTGTTGATGTCGGGGATTTCACCCAGTTGAATGAGAAGTTAGCAAAGAACCAGATTGATATGATGATAGTGGTTCTAGGGTCACATCAAAAATCAGCGTTTCAACATAAATACCCACTGTTTGAAGAGCACAGTTATCTGTATGCGCGTAAGGATCTGGCTGAGAAGATCATGGACAAGGATTTCTCATTGGATGGCTGTCGTATCAACATGGGCGGCTATGCCAAAGATGAGATGTTCCGATTACTGAATATTGAGCAGTACGATTCCGTAAAGCCTTTTGATGGCTGGCATGTCGAGTCGGGTGTAATTTTAACCTTGGCGGGCACACACCTGAGTTTTTTACCGTCTCATTTAATCGACCGTGGCCATTATGACCAAGCCTTGATTCCGCTTCAGCCCGAGAAGTGGAGCCTTAAGAGTCAGTTTTATGTGGTGTTGAAGCAACCTGTAGATTCCCTTTCCCCCGCCGCGCGTGCGTTTTTTGATGAGCTACACCAACCGGAAGCATCGGATTCAATATAGAGAACTCGTCGCTTCTCAATAGCACTTAAGATACTTTCTCATATACAAAAAATCCTCTGCCAAGACAGAGGATTTTTGCTTTTATGCTTTATGAGTGAAAACTAACGGTTCTCGAAGCGGTTGTAATCCAACAATCCGAACTCGATCGGTTGGTCTTGTTGATACCAACGATGCACGCGATCACTGAATGGCCAGAACTCGCTAGAACTGCGTCGTACCGCAAACTTATCTAGCAGCGCCACGTAGTCTTCTTCTGTGCTTAAGTTTTGCAGCGTTTTAACCAGAGTAGGAATCTCGCTCTCGGTTAATGATAGGTAAGCCGCAGGGTAGCTACCGACAACGCCTCGTACGAGGGTAAGGTCATCATTGGCGTAATCACGGTTACCTTCTTCATTAAACAAGCTAGAAATGTTGCTGTGCGCGTTATTGTGAATCATGGTGAACAGTTGCTCTTCGCCGTTTTCGCCTTCAATCATGATCATCACTAATTGAGGCACATGACGCAGGCCTTCGCCCTTTATCAAATTCACTTGGTTAAGCAGTGCTTCATTCTTCCTACCAAAACCTGTTTCAACAATCTCAAAGCGATTATCGAGAACAGGTGCGAGCTTATCTTTGATCATATCAAGCAGTTCGTGTTTCGGATCCGCCGTTTTGTAAACCACGCTGGTCGGCTGATCAAAAGGTGCAATGTTTCGCTGCAAATAGTCACTCAGTTGTGCGCTTTGGTTCTGGTACCAACTAGAGTGTTTAATGTGACGAACGTCTTTAGGAAGAAGGCTTAAGAAGTTACTCTCACCTTCAAGACGCAAGAAGTCCATGAACATGCGTGTAATCAGCTGGTGGCCAAAGTTGCCGTAAACATCGAAGCCTGCAACGAGAAGATAATGAATACGCTCTAGAAGAGCATAATCAAGAATCCACGCAGTCTTAGGTTGCGTGCCAACTAACCCTTGTACAACAGAAGCGCTATCGAAGTGTCTAAAGATGGTGAGAGCGGCATTTTGGTTGATGCCATCGCCATACCAAATTATACCGGTGTCTAGGTTCACGCCACTATCGAACCATTGGTTGGTGAAGTCTGATTTCGCATTTAGGTATCGAGCCTGTTGCTTAGAGTAACGTACCCAGTTAGTCGCTGGTACGGTGTTACTTTTTAGCTCGCTAGGTAGTTTTAAGTTTTTCTTCTGGCTAGCGTAGAAAGCGTTTATTTCTGGTAAATCGGCTTTCTCTGGATCAATGAAGAAAACCCAAAAACGGTCGTTAATTACGTTCAAGGCAAGTTGACCACGACACACAGGTCCTTTGATATAGGCCATGATGGTGTTTTGCGCGTTATCTAACATGAAGTTGAAGCGCGAGTTTACTGGCAGTGCTTCAAACGAAGTCATTGGGTTAGCTGAAACATCGATGTCGTAACTAGGTAGTTGTTTTACTTCGTAATTTACGTCGACAAACCAGGTATTCCACTTTTGTAGACGCTCTTTATTAAGTGCGAAAGGCATGTGCGTTTTGTCGACGATAGTGCCTTGTTCTGGAATCAGACGGTAGTAAACACGGTCTACTTTTGGATCGTCATAAGGGCGACGAGTCGTGATGCGCTGTACCGCTTCACCTGGTGGTGTTGCAGAGCGAACAACAGTGAAGAAGCGTGTTGGCTGAGCTAAACCAGAAAAATAGACATGAGATAAAAACAGGTGCTCGTAGATGTAACGTGCTGAAAGTTGACTCTTATTGTCACTCTTGTTTAAAAAGCTTTCGTAGACATTAACGAGCTCTTGTTCTGCATCAGTCAATGGAATGTGGTCGTTCATTAACGCGCCATTTTCCAACCAACTCATTAAAGTCGCGTATTCGGTTTTGTCTAAGTTTGGCATCCCATAAGGCATTCCCCAAGTTGGGTAATCTCTCTCGTATTGAGCGTATTCTTCAATGGTTGGGCACTGTTGGTCGCGATCGATTGAAAAGTCGAAACCTTCAAGCTGGGTTTGATCGGGCAGAGGGTGATTCTCTTTCTGGATCAACATACGAGAAACAAGACCAGCATCGAGGTTAGCCGTTGAGTTCTGCATACGCTCATTGAGGACAGGATGAAAATCCGCATCGCGCCACTCTTGCGTGGTTAAAGCATCTTCAAACAAGCGAGTAGGGGCTGATGCCGTTAAGCGGGTGCCTTGATAAACGAGTGCCTTGCTCGCGCCTCGGTCTATACCTTCCACGGAAGACATTTTGAGTTGGCAAGGGGCGTCATAACAAGCGTGACAAACCACGCATCGGTTATCAATGATGGGCTTTACTTCGTCAATGAAGTGCTGCGCTTGAGCTGAAAGAATAGGTGCTTGGCGATCGCGTACTTGTTGTTCACCAAACAGTTCGTCGAAGTTTAAACCCGCGTAGACGGCACAACCTGAGAAGACGCTAACAAAAGCTAAAATGAAGAGTTTTTTCAAATTCATACGTATTTAAATATTAGGCATTTTCTATAATTATATCGAAAATGATTGAAAATGCTCATGTTCTAACAATTTTGTAGACAAGATCTTGATGGGACGAGTGACTTGTCGATGCGCGTCACTCGCTAGTGCTCAGAAATTGGTGTTTAGACTTAGCTAGATTTAAGTCCCAAGAGCTAAAAGCTAGCAGTTAAGAGTTAAGAGTTAAGAGTTAAGAGCTAAGACTCATTGATTGACGTAACAAACAGAGAAGGGGACAGACAATCGCTCAAACTCTTTGATCCAGCGCCACTGGTTGTCTTGCAGTTTATCGCCAGGGCCTTTGACTTCAATCCAATGAAACTCATCGCCCTTGAACGCAATCAAATCCGGCATCCCAGTTCTAAATAGCTTTAAGTCACTCAATATCACTTTGAAGAGGTCTACAACCAAGGCATTTGGAATTGAAGCCATGCCATGTTCGATGAGTGCCTTAGGAAAATAATTCCAATGAACAAAGGGGTTCGCGATACCTTGCTTTTCATCGTAAGTATCAAGAAAATGGTTCAGCCCATGTTTGGATATCGTCTGAAACACGGCTTCAATCTGTTCGGCTCGCTTGTCTACGAAATCTGAATGGTACAGATCCAATGGTCGATGTTGGTAACGATTGATAAAGGCGCCTTCAACGTCTGCGAAAATGACATCCCAGAAAGCCAAACCAAACAAGCCACACAGAAAACTGTTTTCTGAAAAATAGACGTCCCAACCTTGGTTCTCAAAATGCTGCTTTACCGCAAGCTCGACTCGAGTTTGGCTGAGGTCTAATTCCAGTTTTAACTCTTTGCAGCTCGGCTTTATGGTTCGTGAAACTTTGTGCCCCTGTTTCCGTAGCAGCCGGTCTTCAAGCTTAATAGCGATTTCCAACTCTGACACATCCGATGGAGTAGCTTTCATTTGCGTGACAATGTCACACATTAAGTCTAGCGTACCTTGCTTATCATAGATGCGTGCAAGTCGTTCTCTGCTCGGAGGAAGTGTAGATTGTCTGAACCAAAAGATTGCTTGGTCGTTTAGATTAAGCCTTTCAAGATCGCGAGCAACATCATTGATCAAACGCGATCGTTTTCTGGTAATACTTCTGTGTTCTGATTCTTCAGGAATCGCATTTAAAATCAGTTCCAGAAACTCGCCATCTTTGCGGTCACCTTCTGAATACAAGCGTTGAATATCGCGCATCTGGATTAATTGATTGAGCTGATCCCTAGAGGTGAAGAAGCGGCGTTGCTTGCTTAATGGGTAGTTCTCAAAGGTGTTTAGCCCAAGGTCGCTTAACACGAACTGACTTAAGTCTTGATAGGTGTTGGCAAAGAACAGCAACAGTAATACATCAATCACTTGAGATTCGATGACGTAAATACAGTCGAAAGAGAGGTTTTGAAATTGATCAAAAGGTTGCTGATCAAGCCGTAACAACAGCTCGTCTTTCTTGGCATTTCTATGGCTCTTAAGGGCGGGGAATACACTCAACAGCTCTGGTTTGGTGAGCAAGTGCAACCCGAGCTCGACCTCACTAATGGCGAGGTCATGCTGTTCTTCGGGATGACTCAACCCAATGAAGCCTGAGCTGTTTAGCTCTTGCAGTTCGGTCTTTAGATCTGGGATCTCAACATAGTTGAGTTTATCGCTGCGAAACCAACGGCCTTTACGAGAAAGCAAACGAACCATTAGGCATTGGCTTGAAACAGAAAGACGTTTGTATGCGGACAACCAACGACATTCATCATCACTCAGAAGATCGGGGTAGAGCGTTTGAGCGTGTTCAACCAGTCGATTGAAGTTGTCGAGATAATAAGTGGGGGAGAGCTGAAGAGTGGTTTCGGTCGTCAATGGAGAAGTCGCTTGATACAAAAAGAGCCTAACCCTAAGGTTAAGCTCTTCAGTAACAAATTCAATCTTTTCTGTTGGTTAAGCTTGTGATGCTTTTAGTTCTGCAATTTTAGCTTCAGAGATTGGTTTAGTGATGATTGCTAGAACAATACACACTGCCATCATAACTGCAGAGATTGTGTAAGCTAGGCCGTAACCTTCGCCGTTTGACATTGAGAAGCCAACAACTGCTGCACCGATAGCGCCGCCGATACCCCATGCCGTGTAAAGCACGCCGTAGTTAGTACCGTAGTTTTTCAGGCCGTAGAACTCAGCAGTTAGTGTTGGGAATACTGCTAGAAGCGTACCGTAACCAACCGCTGCGATAGCCGTACCAATGATTAGCGTGAATTCAGAGTTGAACGTAGCGAATAGAGCCATGTTCGCGCCTTGAAGGATGAACGCTAGAAGTAGAGTACGTACGCCACCGATTTTATCTGCAAGCATACCCGCAGCAACACGGCCGCCTGAGTTGAATACTGCAAGGATAGACGCTAGGTAAACTGCGTTTGGCAGGTTAGCTTGAACGCTAGCAATTGTAGTGATGTTACCGATGATCATTAGACCAACAGATGCAGCGAATGCGTACATGATCCATAGAGAGTAGAACTGAGGAGTCTTCAGCATTACTTTCCAAGTAAGGTCTTCAGTCTTCTTAACCGCTTTAGGAGCTTGGCCTGCTTTTACTTTAGGCTCAGCTGGCGTGTAATCCGCTGGTGGGTTGTTGATTGTTGCTGCTAGAGGTACTGCGATTGCAAGTACACCAACACCAAGAATCATAAAGCTAGTTTGGATACCCATGCTGTCGATTAGCGCAGAAGTTACTGGTGCTAGGTAAATAGCCGCAAGACCGAAGCCTGCTGCGATAAGACCGTTAACCATACCTTTCTTAGAAGAGTGGAACCACTTCATTGCTGATGGAGACAGACATGCGTAACCGAAGCCGATACCTGCACCTGTTATAATACCGAACGTGATGTTCAGCATCATAGGCGTTGTAGCGAAACCAGAAGCAATCATACCTAGGCCTGTAAGCGCTGTACCTAGGATAAGGATCTTACGTGGACCCATACGGTCTTGTAGGATGCCCGCAACAAGAAGACAAACAGAGAATGTGATAGTTGCAATAGCGTAAGGTGAAGATGCTTCAGCAGCACTCCAACCAGCTTCAGTTACTAGCGCTTTGTTAAATACACTCCAAGCATACAGGATGCCAAGACAAAGGTTGATACAGAAGCCTGCTAGCAGGATACGTGTTGCTTTATCAATCTTGCTCATTTTTATTCTCAGTTTTGTCATCGGTTAGTGGAGAGCCACTTAACTAAAGACGGGTTATTGTGATTGTTTCTTCAAAATTAGTTTGCGTTTATCAACAGATAGCGCAAAAGAGCGCGGATTATAACCAATTAAAATGTGATTGGAATCTCTTTTTCCATTTTTGGTAAATTAAATTCAATTTGTTAATAAGTTGTTTTTCATTGGTTTTTGAAATGTTTTTAACACCTCTCTATTTTGTTCTTTTTCGCTCTGTCTTCTTATTATTTCAGGGATTTTGAGGTGATGGTTTTTGAATAGACGCGTATTGCGTGCGGATATCACAGAGTTACAAATAATTTTAATTAATTTCCAAGGTTAAATTTGTGTAACAAAATAAATCGTAACAGCGCTTTGTTCATATGAGACAAGGAGTAACGGAGTTTTATTAAAAACAGAATGTTAAGCAATTGTTAAGGGTGATTTTTGTTAGTACTTTTGCTTACATTTTGTTCGATTGGAGGGGTTGTGTTGTCCGTAAAAAGTGGGAAAATAGTATGCAAACTGAGATTCCAAATTTGAAAGGATGCGTTTCCAACTTATGGTGAGGCGAGTATTATGAAACTGTTTTTAATTTTATTGATGTCAATTTCTGGTGGTGTAGCGGCAGCTGACCATATTCACTCTTTCCTATTCGGCTTCTATGTTGCGGCTCTAGCAGTTGGTAGTTGCTACTGGCTTGCATTCCGCAGTACGCGTTTCCCACAGTTGGCATTAGTGCTATTGATGTGTGGCTTTTTTACGAAAATTGCAGTGACTGTTATCGGTGTTTCTTGGGGTATCTCGAACGATATCATTCAATCGCCGTTCATTTTCTCATTGTCATACCTGTTCTTCTTAGTGGTTGTGTCTTACGTTTGGTTTGCATACCGCGATAAATTGACGCTAAAACAACGCGCTAAGAAGGTAGAAGAGTCTCGCAAGCAAGCGGCAGCATAATTCGATTTGATTCTTAAAAAGCCTTCTTCGGAAGGCTTTTTTGATCCTGCCTACCTGAACTCTATTATTTGGTTATGACGGCAGATAAAAGAAACCCCAGTATGGTGACATACTGGGGTTACTTGTTATGTATCTATTATCTAGCAGTTACCATCTACCAAAGACTACTCTGAAGGTGTGTTATTTCTTCATCATCTTAGCGAGATCGGCGAACGGGTTGTGTGTCGCTGACTGATGATCATCTAAACTCGCTTTTGCATCCACACCATAACGCTCATGGTCAGTGTATTTTGAATGCTCATGATCGTGACAGTACAGGCACAGTAGCTCCCAGTTGCTGCCATCTTCAGGGTTGTTTGTATGGTCGTGATCCACGTGGTGAACGGTAAGCTCTCGGAGGTTTGAGTAAACAAATTCGCGCGCACATTTACCACAAACCCAAGGGTACAGTTTTAGTGCTTTTTCGCGGTAGCCTTTCTCTTGGCGAGCATACGCTGCACTCGAACCTGTGAAATCAGAAGACATTGCCAAATCCTTATCAATTGTAATACCCCGATTTTATCACAGCTTTCTTGAAGCTGTCGGTATGTCGTTCGTAAAATCATTGCTAAATGATGCAGTGGACTTATCGATATTAGATTGAAGTTTGAATACAGACTTACCTTCTACACACTAACGCTTAAGCGGGTTATGTCTTTCTGGAATAAGCCATGCTTAACAGTTTGAAAATAAATCGTATTCAGGGGTTTTAACCGCAGGCATGTGACCTAATATCAGTTTGTGAGACCCTATATTAATAAGGAAATATCATGTCAGAACAATACACTCCGCCAAAAGTTTGGGTTAACGATACTGCTGGTGGTAACAAGTGGGCAAACATCAATAGTCCTGAATCTGGAGCTCGCTTTGATAAAGAGCTTCCTGTTGGTGACCATGCTTTTCAATTGTATTCTCTTGGCACACCTAACGGTCAAAAAGTCACTATCTTGCTGGAAGAGTTGTTAGCGGCGGGTGTTAAAGAAGCTGAATATGATGCGTACTTGATCAACATTGGTGAGGCTGATCAGTTCTCTTCTGGCTTTGTTGGCGTGAATCCAAACTCCAAAATACCAGCACTTGTCGACAAGTCTGGTGACGAAGACGTGAATGTATTCGAATCGGCATCTATCTTGATGCATCTAGCAGAAAAATTTGGTCACTTCTTACCAAAAAAAGGGGCAGCAAGAACACAAACCATTAACTGGTTGTTCTGGGCACAAGGTTCTGCGCCATTCCTAGGTGGTGGTTTTGGTCACTTCTACGCTTACGCGGATGAAAAGCAAGAGTACCCAATTAACCGCTTCGCAATGGAAGCTAAGCGTCAACTAGATGTGTTAGACAAGCAACTTGCTAACAGCACTTTCGTTGCGGGTGAAGAGCTGTCTATTGCAGATATCGCGATTTGGCCTTGGTACGGTAACTTAGTACTTGGCAAAATTTACGACGCAGCCGAATTTCTACAAGTTGAGTCTTACACCAACGTTGTGCGCTGGGCGAAGCAACTAGAAGCGCGCGAAGGCTTCCAACGCGGCCGAGTGGTTAACCGTTCATTTGGCGAAGAGTGGGAGCAAGTACCAGAGCGCCACTCTGCGGAAGACATTGATCGAGTTTTAAAGCTACGCCCGTAGTGATTTTAAAACGATAGTCGACACCAGTATCCCTAGAGTTTGTTTTAGCGGCCAACGTTAACTCAAACTCTAGTTTTTTGTTCCATCGAATCATTCCTTCCTTATATCAGTCTTTCGATAAATACCGTTACTATTCGCTTTCACTTGTCAATTGCTGTTTTTGTTTATGTGGTTGAATATTAATGGCTTTTGCCCTATTTAATGCCCTGTTATTAGAGTTATTTCATACTTTGTTACATTTCAACGATTAACTATTTATTGTAATGTTATAGCATAACAATAAGTTAATTGGTGATGTATCTTAGAAAGGAAAAAGTTGTGAATAAAAAATTGGTTTCTCTAGCGGTTGGTAGCATTCTCGTTTCCCCTGTTTTTGCCGACACGTTGTCGAACCCTCAAATTGGTGTCGTTCTTGATGGGTATTATCAAGACGGTCAACGTAATAACTCAGAGCGCGGCGAAGGCTTTGGTCTTGGTCATACAGAACTGAACATGTCTGCGAATATCGATGATAAGTTTTATGGCTCTTTGACTACGGTTATTGAAACTCACGATGATGAGACTGAATTACTGCTCGAAGAAGCTTTCATTGAAACACTGACGATGCCTTACGGTTTAAGCATTCGAGGTGGTCGTTTCTTGTCTGATTTCGGCTACCTAAATAACCAACATATGCATACCGATAGCTTTGTTGAGCGTCCTGCTGCTTACCGTACATTTTTAGGCTCTCATTATTACGATGATGGTGTTCGTGCAAACATCGTTCTTCCTACAGATCTGTATGTGAAGTTCGGTGTTGAAGCGCTAAGTGGTAGTAAGATGTCGTCTGTTGATGATGGCTCTGACGTTGGTGTTTACACTACAACTCTTAAGCTAGGTGACGACTTTTCAGAGTCATCAAGCTGGCAGTTTGGTTTGAGCTACTTACGAAATGAAAACGGTAAAGTTCGTGAGTTTGGAGAGCATGATCACGGGCATGACCACGACCACGATCATAGCCACGGCGCGGCGGTAACGGGCTCAAACTTATACGGTGCTGACTTTGTATGGAAGTGGGCTCCAAACGGTAACTACAAATACCAAAACTTCACGCTTGCTGCTGAATACATGTTGTTAGATGGCATCGTCGATGACAAATTCAAAAATGACGCAGAATCACCAGATACACTAGCAGGCTACTATGTCTCGGGTGTCTACCGATTTAGCCCAAGCTGGTCTGCTGGCCTGCGTTACGGTGAAGCAGAAAGCTATGATGGACACGCACATGGTGACCACATGCACTTTACTGCAATGAACGACAAAGAAGCAGATGCAATGATCGCTTGGGATTCATCTCATTTTGGTACAGTTAGAGCGCAATACTCTCGCGTTGAAAACCAAAGTAAAGAGACAGATAACGTATTTACCCTTCAGTATGTGATGACCTTTGGGGCGCACGGTGCTCATGCATTCTAGGAAACTCCTACTTACAATGGCAACAGGTGTTGCCATTGTATCCTCATCTATAATGGCATCTTCGTCTGCAATGGCGTTGAATATTTTCGTTTGTGAGCCTGAATGGCAAGCTCTTGTTCATAGTCACGCTCCTGATGCCAACATCTATTCGGCGACTACGGCTAAGCAAGACCCGCACTATGTTCAAGCAAGACCATCACTTATTGCCAAAATGCGTCAAGCAGATATGGCAATGTGTTCAGGGTCTGAATTAGAAGTAGGCTGGTTACCAATGCTGCAAGTACGCAGTGGTAATCCTGCGGTTCAAGATAGCGCGCCCACCATGTTATACGCGAGCGATATGGTAGGTATGCTTGATACCCATGACCATGTCGATCGAAGCATGGGAGACATCCATGCTCACGGAAACCCACATGTTCAGTTTGCTGCTGAATATATGATTCCTATATCGAGAGAAGTTACCAAGCGTTTACAACTGCTTGATCCTGACAATGCACATATCTACATGCGAAATGGCATAAAGTTTCGTGCCAACTGGCGTAATAAATTGGCAGAGTGGGAAACGAAAGCAGAGCTGTTACAAGGTAAAAAAGTGGTCGGGTATCATGCTACATATCGTTACCTCTTTGACTGGTTAGATATGGCGAAAATTGCTGATTTAGAACCTAAGCCTGGGATATCACCGACTACGTCACATTTACAGTCATTGACCAAGTTGGATCCTGCTTCGTTTGATGCGATTGTGTATTCATCACACCAAGACCAACGTCCTGCTAATTGGCTTAACCAGCAAATCAACAAGCCTACGATACAGCTACCATTGACGGTTACAGAAGGTCAGAGCCTTGACCAAATGTACGATCAAGTCATTGATGAATTGCTTAGAACGCTCGTTAACCCAGACACATCAACGAGATCATAATGTTGAATGAATATGGTTGGTTGGCACCTGCGGTATTGTGTGGATTAATTGCATTAGTCGGCAACATTGTGCTTGGGGAGCAAGTCCTCAAGCGCCAGATCATCTTTATTGATCTCGCTGTTGCGCAAGTGGCTGCCCTTGGCGCCGCTTTGAGTCACTATTGGTTGAGCCGATATGCACAGTTTAGCGGCTCTTGGTTTGCAGAGATGATTGGCCCGTGGGTCATGTCATTGTTGCTATGCGGATTAATTGCGTTAATGGAAAAGCGTTACAAACAACACTTAGAACCAATGATAGGAAGTTTGTTTGTGGTATCGGCTTCATTAGCGATTCTATTGGTCAGCAAAGATCCTCATGGCGCCGATTTTATTCAAGGCATTCTCAACGGGCAGCTATTGTGGTCTACCTGGGATGATGTCTGGCCATTGGCAATAATCACGACCGCGATGTTGGTGTTGATTAGCGTAAAGCCTGAATTTATGCAGGGAAGTGGCTTTTATCTTATCTTCGCTATTTTGATGCCGATCACCGTAAAGCTGACTGGGATATATTTGGAGTTTGCGTTACTGGTGATACCTGCGTTATGTGCAGCTGCGTATAAAGGCGTTCGCTTCTTTATCGCGAGTATCGGGATTGGCACTATCGGTATTTTATCGGGCTTAGCAGTGTCGGCTTATTACGATTTGCCAAGTGGCGCCAGCATTGTCATCACACTGTTTTTGGTGGGGGTGATGTTTAATATTGTGATGAAGTTGATTAGAAGCACTTGTACTGATAGTTCGACACGAGCTTGTGGTTAGGAAAAGGCCTCTAAGGTTTAACTTGGAGGCAACGAACCTGACGTTAACAAGACCATGGCGCTTTCTCTGTTTAGAACCGATAGCGCTGGCATATTATATTTAGATTTAGCTATTAAAGGCGGTTTAGGTATAAAATCGCGACATCATAATTCTAAAGGATGGTGCCATGTACCACGGTCATATCTATTTCCCTCTGCGATTTGCAGAGCAAGCAGAAACACTGCGTCAGAAAATTTTAGCGGAACGTAAAGATGTATTAGAGGTTTTCCCATTAATACAGCGTTTGGTTGGTCCACATAAGATGCCAATGTTTGAGATTCACTTTGCGAACAAAGAGTCGGGCATTGTTGAATGGCTTGAGCAAGAACGCGGTGATATGTCGGTGCTTATTCACCCTGTAACTGGCGGTGAAGAAACTTTGGATCACACAGTACGAGCGATCTGGCTTGGTCGTGAATTGGGTGTCTTTGAAGAAACGCTTACTAGCTAATCAAATATACCAATATTGCACTTAACTCATTCCGACCGGAAAATACATGAACAATAAAAAGGCTCCTCAAATGAGGAGCCTTTGTTTTAAGGAGCCGTTTTACCAAGAAACCGGTTATCAAGAGCCTCTGGTTATCGGGCTGAACCGTTAACCAGAGTAGGGGGATTAAGCCTCTGCAGTTACCTTAGAGTCACTCATCTTTTTAAGAGCCGCGTAACCAAAGCCTGTTACCGCTGTACCTGCTGCAATCGCCAATAGGTACATTAGAACTGGAGAGATAGCACCAGGAATCAGTAGTACGAATAGACCGCCGTGTGGAGCCATTAGCTGAGCACCAAACATCATTGATAGAGCGCCAGTTAGTGCGCCACCTGCCATACAAGCTGGGATAACACGCATTGGATCTTTCGCTGCGAATGGGATTGCACCTTCAGAGATGAAACATAGGCCAAGAACGAATGATGCTTTACCTGCTTCACGCTCGCCTGCTTCAAACTTGTCTTTCACTAGGAAAGTCGCAAGGCCCATACCTAGAGCTGGAACCATACCTGCTGCCATGATTGCAGCCATTGGTGCGTAAGTTTGCGAAGCCAGTAGACCAACACCGAATGTGTAAGCGGCTTTGTTTACCGGACCACCAAGGTCGAAACACATCATTGCGCCTAGAATCACACCTAGAAGAATCGCATTAGACGTACCCATGTTGTTTAGGAAAGTTGTCATCGCGCTCATCACGCCAGAAACAGGACCACCTACGATGTAAACCATCACAAGACCAGTGAACAAACTCGCGATAAACGGAATGATCAGGATTGGCTTGAGGGCTTCCATTGACTGTGGAAGTTGAACCTTGTCGGCAATGAGTTTTGCAGAGTAACCTGCAATGAAACCTGCCGCGATACCACCTAGGAAACCTGCGCCCGTTGAGCTAGCCAGCATACCGCCGATTAGACCTGGAGCCAGACCCGGACGGTCAGCAATTGAGAATGCAATGAAACCAGCAAGAACAGGAATCATCAGAGCGAATGCAGAGCCACCACCGATAGTCATCAGTGCAGCGGCCAGCGTGCCTTCTTCTTTAAACGCTTCGATACCGAATACGAAAGAAAGAGCAATGATCAAACCACCTGCAACTACCACTGGAAGCATGTGAGAAACCCCCGTCATTAGGTGCTTGTACACGCCTTTCTTCTCGTCAGCAGGTGCTGAATTTGAAGAAGCAGTGTGTTGGTATGGTTTAGCTTCTGCGAATGCTTTTTCCATCTCTTGCTTTGTTTTCTTCAAAGCAGGGCTTGTTGTGGTTTTGTATAGCGCTTTGCCGTTAAAACGATCCAGAGGAACATCGATATCTGCTGCGATGATAACTAGATCAGCGTCTGCGATTTCTTGGTCTGTCAGTTGGTTTTTTGCACCTACAGAGCCGCGAGTTTCTACTTTGATTTGGTGACCTAGGCGTTTGCCTTCAGCTTCAAGCGCTTCAGCGGCCATAAAGGTATGTGCAACACCCGTTGGGCAAGCCGTAATCGCTACGATCTTTTTGCTACCTGTAGCAGGTGACGTACCAGTCACTTCAACAGCGCTTTCAACTTGTGAAGCGTCTAATACTGTTGCTTCTGCTACCGCTTTCTCTAGGAATGCTTTTGCATCAGCAGTGCATTCAGAGATAGCCGCTTGGTATACTTTCTTGTCGACAAAGCGCGCTTTATCAACGTTGGTGTTGGCTGCGATAACCACAACGTCGCTGCTGTCGATAGCGTCTTGCGATACGGTTGAATCAGGTAACACGCTTGATTGACATTCAATAGCGGCGTTCCAACCCAGTGCTTTTGTCGCTTGCTCTAACAAGCCTGCTGCGATGATGCTGTTTGCTACGCCACTAGGGCAAGCTGTGATAATGGTAATATTCATAATAAACCTTTTGTCCTATTTGCTTGTGTCTAACTGGCTAGTTGGAGCACTAAGCGACTGTAATTGGATATTTTGTAGTACTGAATCCAGCTCTTGTTGGCTGGTGATGCCCACGCCTACCTGTGAAACTGCTAGAGCAGATAGGGCGGTTGCGAATTTAATAAGTTCTGGTTTCGGCATCTGTTGCATGTGACCCCAACATAGGCCAGCAACTAAGGTGTCGCCTGCGCCTACTGTGCTCACTACTTGCATACGCGGCGGTTGAGCATGTAACCATTCACCTTGGTTAAGCCACATCACGCCTTCTGCGCCAAGTGACACCACTATGTTCTCAATACCTTTTTCATTTAGGGCTTGGCCCGCGTGTTGGCATTGGTCACGAGTTGTCAGCTCTGCATTGAACAGCTGAGACAGCTCTTCATCGTTTGGTTTGATTAACCATGGTTGTGCATTGATACCGGCTTTAAGTGCGTCACGGCTGCTATCAAATAGAACCTTCTTACCTAAATCGTGTAAGCGTTGAACCCAAGAAGCGCAAAGCTCAGGAGAGATGCCTTGTGGCAAGCTGCCTGCAATCACGAAGTAATCGTGGGTTTCAGCAAGTTCTAATAGGGTTTCTTCGAACGCTTTAATCGCGTCAGCGTCAACAGGAACACCTGGGAAGTTGATGTCGCTTACTTGGCCTGAATTCTCTACCAATTTCACGTTAATGCGAGTTGCGCCATCAACACGGATGAAGCGGTCAGCTGCGCCCATCTGTTCAAACAGTTGGCAGAACGCTTCTTCGTTATTGCGACCAAGGAAACCTGTTACGGTCACTTTCGCGCCAAGCTCTGAAAGAACTTTTGCGACGTTTACGCCTTTGCCCGCTGCGTGCAAAGAGCCTTTGTTTACTAGGCTCACTGAACCCACGTTAAGTGCGTCGATAGCACCTGTCAGGTCTAGAGCAGGGTTAAGCGTTACAGTAACGGCTTTGATTTGTTTATCAGACATATCGACTCCTTAACCTTCGCCAAGGCCTGAAGCGATAGCTTTGCCAATCGATTCAAGTGCTTGTGCTGCGTCTTCACCTTCAGCAACAAACTGAAGCTGGTGGCCGTGTTTAACGCCAAGAGCGATCACTTTCATCAAGCTCTTCGCGTTCACTTCTTTTCCGTCGCCATCTAGGTTTGACACGCGGATTGTTGATTCAAACTTCTTCGCTTCAGCGACTAGCATTGCGCCCGGACGAGCGTGCAGGCCGTGTGCGTTTTTGATTTTGAATACTGCGCAGTTGTCATCGTCTTGAGACGCTGTAGAAACCGCTTCACCTTTCAGAAGGCCAATCACTTGCGCTGCGTCAGCTGTTAACAGTTGTTGCTGTTTACCTTCGAAAACCATCTTGCTTAGGTTTGCCAGAATAGATTGGTGCGCGCTGTTACAAGCTGCGAATGCGACTAATGCTTTCACTGGTGTGCCTTCGTATTCACAATGGTTCGCTGTTGAAACGAAAGATACGCCAGTGCGTGTTACGCCTTTGTCGCTGCCCAACAACCACAGGCCTTGGCCTAGGTGAGTTGGTGTTTTTGTTACTAGGTCAGCAACGAATGCGTTGTCTGTGCAACCTGTGTTCTTAAGTAGGCCACCCGCAACGGCAGACATTTGAATCATGTCGCTCGCAGGGAACAGTAGCTGAACTAAAGAAGCGTCTAGGTCGGCTTCTAGCTGAACTTCGCCGTTAAGTAGGGCGATGATTTCGTCTTCTGATTTAGCTTGCTTTAATTTCTCTTCAACACCGTCTGCCGCTAGAACCTTTGTTAGTTGCTTAAGAATGCCTAAGTGCTCGTCAGATTTCGCTGCAATACCAATTGCTACGTAAACACGGTTGCCGTCTGCCCAATCAATACCTTCAGGGAAGTGGTGTACCGCAACGCCTGTCTCTTTTACTAGGCCACGAGTATCCGTTGTTCCGTGAGGAATCGCGATGCCGTTACCTAAGAACGTAGAGTTCTGGTTTTCACGGTTCAGCATTCCTTCAACGTAACCAGAGTCAACTAAACCTTTAGCTGTCAGGTCGCCAGCAATGTTTTGGATTGCTTTGAATTTGTCTTCGGCAGTTTGGCCTAGAGTGATGTCAGATTTTGATAATTTAAGCATGGTGCCTCTTTAGCGTATCGCTTGAGAATTTGTGTATCGCTACGATTCAGTCTAGAGCAATATTTGCCCGCTGCTTTATGCTTGCTGAATCGGTTCAGCATTCAGTGTAAAAAAATTCAGCAAAGCCGATTTTGGTTTTCAAAATAGTTTTGCTGCGTGTCGTAATTCCAGTTTCGTTAATAACGAGAAGTCGAATCACAACAAATGACGCTCAATCCATTCAAAAGGATGATTGAAGTCACTTTTCAGATTTTGCTGAATCCTTTCAGCTTTTATACTGAATCGATTCAGCATATAATTCAACTAATCCAAGGATCAGAAGATTGGTTATATGATCCTACGCACAAAATACAGGTCACCCATATGACACTAGATGAGATTGCCAAACTAGCCGGTGTATCGAAAACGACAGCCAGTTATGTGATCAATGGCAAGGCGCAGAAATACAGAATCAGTGAAAAGACACAGCAGAAAGTGATGGCAGTGGTGGAAGAGTATAACTACCGACCAGACCATGCTGCTTCCTCGCTGCGCGCTGGTAATAGCCGTTCATTTGGTTTGATTATTCCTGATCTGGAAAACAGCAGTTACGCGCGTTTAGCAAAATTGATAGAGCAGAACTCACGTAAAGTGGGTTATCAAATTTTGATTGGTTGCTCAGATGATGACGCTGAAACCGAACGTAAAGTTGCGGAAGCGCTTGTTAGCCGTCGTATCGATGCCTTGCTGGTGGCGAGCTCTATGCCAGACGCCAATGAGTTCTACTTGAAACTGCAAAACTCAGGCACACCAGTCATCGCGATTGACCGTCCGTTAGACGATGAACATTTTGCTTGCGTGATCAGTGAAGATTTCGAGGCTGCATTTGAACTGACCCACTCGATTCTCGATGACAGCATTCATAGTGTTGGCTTGATCGGTGCGTTACCTGACCTGAACATTTCACGTGAACGTCAGCTGGGTTTTGAAGCGGCGAATAAAGCACATACTCAACAAACAAGGCTAGCAGAAAACAAGCCGATGGTAGTGGGTTATGGTGAGCACTTTGACAGAGAATCAGGGCGTGAGATTTTTGAGGGTTGGATTGCCAAAGGCACAGTGCCTGATGCGATTGTGACTATGTCTTACACTTTGTTAGAGGGTGTGTTGGATGTGATGGTTGAAAAGCCAGAGCTGATTAATCAAGTAAAACTGGCAACCTTTGGTGATAACCGTTTATTGGATTTCTTACCTTTTAAAGTCCATTCATTGCCACAGCAATTCGAAGTGATTGCAGACAGCGCCTTTGCACTTGCTTTGAACGCGTCTGCTAAACGTTACCAAGCGGGTATTGAGTTAGTACCAAGAAGCTTAGTAAAGCGTGGCTAGCTCGAATTTTACGCTTAGCTAGAAGCCTCGCGTTTAGCTCGAGCTTGGAATTAACTCGAACTTGGTTTTAACTAGCACTGAGTAATAAGCCCATTTCTACAATGGCAACAATGCCGAGCAACAAAGCCAACACTTTCCAAAACTGGATTGGGTTTCGGTTTATCAAAGGTTGCTTGGCTTTGCTTTTCACCAAGCTTTGGTTTGGTGTGTAAAGGTCTGCTACAAAATCCCCCAACACTTGATGACGTTCGCTTGGTGATTCCGCGCAGGCTTTTTGTAATACCAAATCCACCCAGCTTGGTAAGTCAGCTCGTTTCTGTGTGATGGGTTGGTATTCCCATTGATGGTGACGAGATTGCTTAAGCGATTGTGCGGTCATTTCAGAGTAGGGTAATTCACCGGTTAGCATCTCATAGCCGATTACAGCGATAGAGAACAGATCAGAGCTGGTGGTCGCGCTGTTGTGCTTGATGGTCTCGGGTGCAATGTAATTGACCGCGCCTAATGGTGTGTCGTCCTTGTCAGTGAGCTCTCCCTCTTCAAGGCCTCTCACTAATACCGCACCAAGGTCGATGATTTTTACCTCACCATCACGTTGAATCATGATGTTCTCGGGCTTTAAGTCTCGGTGCACCATGTCTGCACGTTGTAATACTCGAATGCCTTGAGTGATCTTTTCTAATATGTCGCGCACTTCATTGAGTGACGGTTTTGGGTTGTCGTACATCCATTGTCTTAGGGTGATACCTTCTACCCATTCGCAGATTTGGTATAAGAATTGCGAGTTCTCTGGCGTCGGGTAAACCTTCATTACTCTCTTGTTTTTTAACAAGATCCCCGCCCATTGTTCATTAAAGAAAGCTCTGAGTTGCGAAGGGCTATCGTGATATTGAACGGAAGGGACTTTCAGCACGAACTCGGTTTGTGTCTCTTTCTGCATCACACGATACACATGGCTTCTTGAACCTGCATACAACACCTCAAGTACCATGAAGTTGTCGATACTTTGCCCGAGCTTTAAAGCGGGTGGGATTGCCCGTTTAGCCAGCTTCTCATGGAATTCAATCAGCGAAGGTTTAGGCAGATGGCTGACTTGCACAATCAAGCAGCTCACGTTGTCTGAGCTATTGTGGCTTAAAGCGGTGTTACAGATGGTTTGCGCTGCGTATTCGAAATCCGCTCCGGGTTTATCGATGTGTTCTTTGAAGGTGTTGGGAGATACAAACTCGTGCACGCCATCAGATGTCAGGATAAAGCAGTCGTTTTTCTTGATAGGCAGGGTTTGATAGTCAACGTTGAGTTGGTTGTCCATGCCTAAGGCGCGTGTAAGATAATGCTTCTGTCCCATATTTTTACGGGTGTGGTCGCGGGTCAGTTGGCGTAATTCTCCATCTCTGAGTAAGTAAATGCGGCTGTCGCCAACGTGGAATATATGTGCGGTGTTTGATTTTAATATCACGCTGCTGAACGTCGAAACGAGGGCATTGTGGTTCACTTGTTGTGCGGGATGAATATTAGAAACAGACGTGTTGAAGAGCCAAGAATTGAGGGACGTTAAGACCTTTTGCGCCGAACGTTGAATGCTCCAGCTTTGGGGGGGTGCGTAATAGTCGTCGATAAACTGCATCACGCTGGTGTGACTGGCTTTCTGGCCGTGTTCACTACAACTTGCTCCGTCTGCAATGCAGGCAACACTGCCTTTCAACTCTTGCTCTGCGCGAGTTTTAGGGTGTTTTACAATGATGGCATCTTGGTTTTCATCACGTACGCCTTGATTCGAATAACCACCAAACTTAAGCGTTAACTGGTTGTTGGATTCTGGCGTGATGACTTGCCCTTGGCTGAATGAAATTGTCATAACTTGTCTTCTTCTTAACTGCTCTTCTTCCCGCTTCCTTGACAGAACATCCTAGGAAGAACAAAAGCCCTAGTGAACTTAGAGCCTTTGAACGAAGCACCTAGCATTGATGTATCCGCTAAGGTGCCTCTCCCGATTCAATAATATCAATGCTTCTTAGTACAGACCCTAGCTTGAAACATTAATCAGCGTGACACTGCCGTCGTCGTTTACTTCGGCGATTTGACCGTTAGGCTCTTCCATGAACAGCAGAGTCACAAAGCCAAGTACCGCTGTTGCAGCAATCACTAAGAAGAAGGTTTGGTAGCTCACGAATGACAACACAGTTAGGTAAACTACCGCACCCACGTTGCCGTAAGCACCCGTCATACCAGCAATTTGACCTGTCATACGACGCTTGATTAGAGGAACCGTTGCGAATACCGCACCTTCACCCGCTTGCACGAAGAAAGAACACGCCATCGCCGCGACAACTGCTAGCCATACAGGCCATGTGCTGTCGACTTGACCCATGGCGAAGTAACCCACCGCAAGGCCAATCGTTAGAATAAGCAGTGTTGGTTTACGACCGAATTTATCTGAAATCCAACCACCACCTGGGCGAGACATTAGGTTCATAAAGGCATAAGCCGATGCAACCATACCGGCAAGAACCGGTGTTAACTCAAAGGTATCAGAGAAGAACAGTGGCAGCATAGAAACAACAGCCAGTTCAGAACCAAATGTCGCGAAGTACAATACGTTAAGTACCGCAACTTGCTTGAACTTGTATTGGTGAATCTCTGGTACTTCTTCTTTAAATACGTTCTTGTTTACTTTCCAAACTTGCGACACTTCGTACACGTAAAGCGCAGCCAAACCTGCATACACAGAGTAAACCGCCATGTCAGACAGCATGTTGATGTTGCTTGGTGATAGCTTCCATGTCAGTAGCGCTAGTGCGGCATACATCGGGATCTTCATAATAAGTAGGAAGAAAAAGTCACCCTTTGATGTCACTTCCATTGCCGTTACTTGAGCCGGTTTGAAGTAAGTAGAACCTTTTGGTGTATCCGTTACGTTTTTGTAGAACACAAACGAGAACGCTAAACTCATTACGCCAGTAATACCGACCGCATAACGCCAGCCGTCTTCACCACCAAACGCTAAAGCCAGAGTTGGAAGCGTGAATGCTGCTGCTGAACCGAAGTTACCCCAGCCGCCGTAAATACCTTCTGCAGTACCCAGTTCGTTGTGTGGGAACCATTCAGACACAAGACGAATACCGACAACGAAACCTGCACCAATGAAGCCCAGTAGGAAACGAGCGATTGCTGCTTGAATGAAAGAGTCTGCCAGAGCAAACATGAAACAAGGGATAGAACAGACCGCGAGTAGCGAAGAGTAAACCAACCTTGGGCCGTATCTATCGGTTAGCATGCCTATTGCGACACGTGCCGGAATGGTCAATGCAACGTTGAGGATCAGGAGGGTTTTGATCTCTTCAGTAGAAAGACCAAGCGTAGTTTTTACCATTTGCAGTAGTGGGGCAAAGTTGAACCACACAACAAAGGTAATGAAAAAGGCCATCCAGCTTAGGTGTAATACCTTCATCTTACCCGTAAATGAAAGCAGCGAAAATTTAGTGTTATCCATGGTTTAAATCCTTTAAATCTGGAAAATTACCCGGTTTGTGCACCTGCGTTACTTCCGAACTTAGAACGCTTTTAATGTGCATAAACCCTGTGCCGAAATTGCGCACGCCAATAAGCGTTTGCATGATGGTGTCGGCGGTTTAGTTAACTGGCGATAGCAAGTGGTGCGAGAACTTGAACTTGTTCTCCTTGCTTGCGAACTTCAAATTTCACGAGCTTGAGCTCAGGCTGTTCAAGACATTCGCCAGTTTCTAAGTGGTAATGCTGCTTGTATAAGGGTGAGGCCACGTAAGGTTCTCCGCTTAATGAACCAATTATACCACGTGACATCACATTCGCCTTGCCGATAGGGTCGTAATTAGAGAGCCCATAAAGCGTGTCGCTGCGCTTGCAGTAAAAAATAGCCACTTGGTTATCGTCTACTTTGGCGCAAATTCCCCCGTTTGGGGTTAGATCGCTGGTGCTGCATACGGTTGTCCAATTTTCCATGACTTTCTCCTAGTCTAAAATTGAGTTTTTATTTTTTTATTGATGAACCTGATGAACCTGATGAACCTGATGAACCTGATGAACCTGATGAACCTGATGAAATTTATGAAACTTCAGTCACTTCGATTTGGTCTGCTTTAGCGAGCTTTTCATCGCGTTTTGAATTCGAAGCATCACTCAAGCTCGGCTTAGGAAAACGTTGCTCTCGCTCTTTGATGAAAGAGAGGCTAGTGTCCATTTCTTCACTGTTGATGTAGTGCTGGAAGCGCTTCATCTTCTCAGGGTTTTCAATGGTGGTTTTCCATTCACACTGGTACTTCTCGATGTTGAGTGCGATGTCTGCTTCGAGCTCTTCAGCAACGTTGAGCTTGTCTTCAATCACGACTTGCTTGAGGTATTCAATGCCGCCTTCGAGGTTCTCCATCCATACCGATGTACGCTGTAGGCGGTCTGCGGTACGTGTGTAGAACATCAAAACGCGGTCGATGTATTTAAGGAGTGTGGTTTCGTCTAAATCAGTGGCGAATAGGTCCGCATGGCGAGGGCGCATACCGCCGTTACCACAGATGTATAAGTTCCAACCTTTGTCGGTGGCGATAACACCAATGTCTTTCGATTGCGCTTCTGCACATTCACGAGTACAGCCTGAAACCGCAAACTTGATCTTGTGTGGTGAACGTAGGCCTTTGTAGCGGTTCTCAAGACGAATCGCTAAGCCAACACTGTCGTCGACACCGTATCGACACCAAGTGCTACCGACACACGATTTCACGGTACGAACCGATTTACCGTAGGCGTGACCTGTTTCAAAACCTGCATCAATCAGCTTTTTCCAGATGATAGGCAGTTCGTTAAGCTGTGCGCCAAACAAGTCGACACGCTGACCGCCCGTGATTTTGGTGTAGAGGTCGAACTCTTTAGCGACTTCACCAAGCACGATCAATTTATCGGGTGTGATTTCACCGCCAGCAATACGCGGAACCACCGAGTAAGTGCCGTCTTTTTGCATGTTGCCAAGGTAGATGTCGTTGGTGTCTTGCAGCTCGATATGTTGATCTTCAAGGATGTAATCGTTCCAGTACGAAGCCAGAATCGAACCGACAGCCGGTTTACACACAGTACAGCCTAATCCGTTGCCGTGAGAATCTAACAGCTCGTCGAAGGTCTTGATTTTGTTGACGCGAATGATGTCGGTAAGCTCTTGGCGAGAATAAGCAAAGTGCTCACAGATATCGTTAGAGACTTCCACACCTAGGTTACTTAGCTCGCTATCGAGAACCTGTTTCGCAAGGGCAGAACAACCGCCACAACCTGTTGAAGCATTCGTGGTTTCTTTCAATGCAGCCATCGTGGTGCAGCCAGCTGAAACGGCCTCTTTAATATCGCCTTTGGTCACATCAAAACATGAACAGATCACAGCGCTATCAGGCAGAGCTTCAACACCCATTGCAGAGCCAGAATCATCGGCCACGTTAGGTAAAATTAGCACTGATGGGTTTTCAGGAAGGGGCATATCATTTTGCTTGATTTGCAGTAGCGAACCGTAGGCTTCTGCATCACCGACCAATACGGCACCGACAATTTTCGTGCCGTCAGCCGAGATGATCAAGCGTTTATAAACTTGTTCAATTTCATCGTTATAAGTATACGATTGAGCGCCTTCCGTCTTGCCGTGTACTTCACCAATACTGGCCACATCAACACCCAGTAATTTGAGTTTGGTGCTCATGTCTGCACCAGTAAATGAAGCGTCGCTCGTTCCGTCTGATAAGATATGCGCAGCCGCGATTTTCGCCATTGAATAGCCAGGGGCCACTAAGCCGAAGATCTTGTTGTCCCAAAGGGCACATTCTCCAATGGCGTAAACGTTGTCGATGTTGGTTTGGCAGTGATCGTTAATCACAATGCCGCCACGTTCACCAATGGCGATATCAGAGCTGCGAGCTAAGGCATCTTGAGGGCGAATACCGGCAGAGAATACGATCATATCGGTTTCTAAGTGGGTGCCGTCTGCGAAGTTCATGCGGTAGCGAGCGTTTTCTCCGTCGACTATTTCAGAGGTCGCTTTCTCGGTATGAACTTGCACACCAAGGTCTTCAATCTTTCTGCGCAGTAGGGCGCCGCCACCGTCATCTAACTGAACGGCCATCAGGCGTGGAGCAAATTCAACCACATGGGTTTCTAAGCCAAGGTTTTTGACTGCGTTTGCGGCCTCTAAGCCAAGCAGACCACCACCAATCACCACGCCAGATTTGCTGCCTTTGCTTGAAAGCTCGATGGCGTCTAAGTCTTCGATGGTGCGATAAACGTGACAGTGTTCTTGGTCGTTACCGGGAATAGGGGGAACAAAAGGGAAAGAGCCCGTCGCCAAGATTAGCTTGTCGTAACTTTCAACGTGACCACTTTCAGTGATGACTTGTTGATTGGCGGTGTCTAGCTTGGCAACCTTCTGGTTCAACAAGTAGTTCACGCCGTTACTTTGGTAATACTCTTCACTGGTCAATGACAGGTCATCAGCGCTTTTACCATTAAAGTAAGCCGTTAGCTGAACACGGTCGTAGGCCAGCCTTGGCTCTTCACTAAAAGTAATCACATCAAACTCATCACTCTCTGATTGCAGGATGTTGTCGATAAATTTGTGTCCAACCATGCCGTTACCAACAACGACGATTTTCTTCTTGCTCATAATCCATTCCTTATTCTCGGCGTCACCATCACTAGCATCTAATTTCTAGTCGTTAGCAGATGAATACCGGGTTGAGATTCCACTCAATTCATAATCATCAAGAAAAACAAAAATGTTTTTCTAAGTCTTGGTTTTTAGTGGAGCAAGGAGGATGCCAGATTACGGTTCGTTCATTTAAATAAAAATTAACTTATAATTTTCAGTGGTTTAAAAAATATAGGCAGCACGAAATCACCCCTAAAGTGGTATGTAAAATTTTTGTTAGATTTATATAAATGAGCGTTTGTGGTGCAACTTTCAGCAAGATGGTGCAAAAATTAAGTTTCTATCTTGGTTAAGTTCTAATTGGTTCATTGCTGATATTTGTGTTTTTATTAAGTTGTTGTTTTTAAATTAAATTACTTACTATTCATCAACTGCTATTAAGTGGCGTGTTATTTGCTTGTTTTCACTTATTACAATTATGGATAATTGAGCGAGAAACGGATGACCGATTCAAACAACGGCTGGATAAAATCGACCTGTGCTTATTGTGGTGTAGGGTGTGGAATAGAAGCGAGACCGACATCGCTAGGAAAACTAGAAGTACGTGGTGATAAAGATCATCCATCAAACTATGGAAAGCTATGTACTAAAGGGATCGCGCTCGGCGACACCGTCACGCCTTTGGGTCGTCTTACACAGCCTGCTTATATTCAGAATGAGCAAAAACAAGAGCTGGATTGGAATAGTGCCACTCAGTTGGTCGCAGACAAATTTAATCAAACCATCGAAGAATTTGGGGCCGATTCGGTTGCGTTCTATGTGTCTGGTCAGCTGCTTACCGAAGACTATTACGTTGCCAATAAACTGATGAAAGGCTTCATTGGTAGTGGCAACATCGACAGTAACTCTAGGCTATGTATGGCTTCAACTGTGGTCGGGCATAAGCGTGCATTTGGCGCAGACACCGTACCGGTATGCTACGAAGATCTCGAGCAAGGCGATCTAGTCGTGATTACAGGCTCTAACCTAGCATGGTGTCACCCGGTACTTTTCCAAAGATTAAGAGCCGCGAAACAAACCAACCCCGCATTGAAAGTTATCGTCATCGACCCGCGTTATACCGACACTTGTGAAATTGCAGATATTCACTTGGCATTGGAATCTGGCTCAGACGTGGCGCTGTTTAACGGCTTATTGGGCTATCTCGACGATAACGACAAGCTAGATGCAGACTACATAGAAAACCACACTCAAGGCTTTACTGAATCGATTCGATCTGCAACTCAATATCGCTATACCGAATCAGGCTGGGGCGACAAAAGCGTTCCTGAGCTGACAGGGTTAACAGAGCAGCAGCTAAAACAGTTCTACAGTTTGTTTGCATCGAACGAGAAGGTGCTGACCATTTACTCCCAAGGCGTGAACCAATCCACACAAGGGTGCGACAAGGTAAACGCCATTATTAACTGCCATTTAGCCACCGGGAAAATCGGTAAACCGGGCATGGGGCCATTTTCTGTAACGGGCCAGCCGAACGCGATGGGTGGGCGAGAAGTGGGCGGTTTAGCCAATACCTTAGCGGCGCACTTTGAATTTGGTGACCCGCAATCACACCAGACCGTCAGCGAGTTCTGGCAAACCGACAGCTTAGCCACACATGCGGGTTTAAAAGCGATTGACCTGTTTGATGCCATGAATGAAGGCAAAATCAAAGCCGTGTGGATCATGGCAACCAACCCAGTTGTGAGCCTGCCTGACAGCGAAAAAATCAAAGCCGCATTAGAGAAGTGCCCATTTGTGGTGGTATCTGACTGCATTGCCGATACGGAAACCACTCGCTTGGCTGATGTAGTGCTACCCGCGCAAGGGTGGAGCGAAAAGTCGGGCACCGTGACTAACTCTGAACGCCGAATCTCACGCCAACGCCGAGTGTTACCAAGCCCAGGGGAAGCCAAACCGGATTGGTGGATCTTGAAAGAAGTCGCACAAAAAATGGGATTCAAAGAGCAATTTGAGTTCCGCCACGAAGGTGAGATCTTTAAAGAGTATTGCGAGATGACAGCGCTCGGCAATGAAACAGGTAAAGCGCGTGACTTGTGCTTAATTGGACTCACGCAACTGGATGAAAAAGGCTATGGCGAACTCACTCCACAGCAATGGCCAGTACTTGAGTATCAACCTGAGATCATCGAACAGCGCATGTTCACCAATGGTGAGTTCTTTACCGAATCAGGCAAAGCGCAGTTTATTGCAGTTGAGCACGACAAACCGATTGCCGATACCAGCCTTGAATTTCCACTTATCATGAACACAGGGCGAATCCGAGACCAATGGCACACCATGAGCCGCACAGGCTTGGCGGCAGGTTTAGGTGAGCATACCCCTGAGCCTTTTGTTGCGATGCACCCAGATACCGTTTCAGAACTGAACTTGGATGAGTTTGGGCTAGATGCGTTCAACCACGCCACTATTAATCCAGTGGTGAAAGTGCGCAGCGCACAAGGGGAGTGTCAAGCCCGCTTAGTGGTGACCAAAGAGATGCGCCGTGAACAAGTCTTCATGCCTATCCACTGGAACGCACCCACCGCCAAAGACAGCAAACCATGCGAACTAATCTTGCCTCATACCGATGCCGCATCAGGTCAGCCAGAATTCAAACATACCCCAGTGATGGTTGAACCGTGTGGCTATCGCAGCGAAGCCGCACTGGTCAGTGACAAGGTGATGGATTGCAGCGGCTTTGATTATTGGGTTCGCCAAAGAGTAGAGGGCGGTTTTCTGTATCGAATATCTTCCTCTAAGAACCCAATGGAGTTGGTGATTCAGCTTGCCAACACCCTCGATGCATTACCAGAACCTGACGCAGAAGCGATTAAATCACTCCATTACCACGGCAATAAATCATTCAAGAACTACGGCTCTGCCAAGCTGGGTCAATCTGGTGTAAAGCAAGCCTTCGTGGTGAACAGTAAGCTAGACCATCAAAGCATCGACTGGCTGGTGGAGTGCCTAACAAGAGAAGCCGATGAAGAGTTCGAAGCCGAGTTTTTGAGTACTATGGCGAAGTAGTTACTTCCTCTTACTTATCCATACCTACAGCGTAAACGCCGACAATCATGTCGGCGTTTTTGTTTGAGAATACAACTTCCAAGATACAACCTTCATAGCCTGAATTGCGGTTTACTCACACATTAGGGAGTTTTCTGCATTTTGCAGAAACTATATGGAAAATTTCTGCTTTTCGTCATGTTTGATACGAAAATAAGTAGGTAAGATGATGTTATTAAATGAGTTATTAGACCAAGTGTAGTGTGTCTTGGAAACTAGACAGAATTGTTTCAGGGACAAAATGCAGAATTATTCTGTCTAATATAGCTGTTAGCCATAATGGAGGAATTTTGAATTACGTAGAAATCACAAGTTGGCTGAAAGATACAATACCGGGAATTATACTCTTGGGTATGATCGGTAGTTTAGCCGCAGGCGTCGTTGTTTGGCTGTTATCTAAATTATATAAGGGTCTGATTCGACTCAATAACTATTTAATCGTTAAGGTGTTTGGTGAAAGCGTTACCAAGGTAGGTGTTTTTTATCTTCGGTATTATTACACTGTTCGATCTACAGTTGGGCAGCTTCGCAATAAAGATAAAGAACTGCCATTGATTGTCATACACCAACAATTTTTGGCTAGTCGAAACTTATCTGTTATTACATTTTTGATTTTTGCTTTGGTCGCATATTTGATGTTTCTGTTCGTTGGAACGAGCTATCCTAAAACGACCGCTCTATTTGTAACAATAGCCCTTCTTAGTCTGAACGACAGTATTGTTTTTAGTCTTTGGACGCGAAAAGTAGAAGACTATTTTTATGGCGTGGAGAAGGGCATTGCTGAAGAAACATACAAAACACGTGATGCTGTAATTTTAGAGAGCTTAGTTTCATTTGAAAACTTGGAAAAATCTCAAGGTAGTTCTGGGAAATCTTAAGTTTATGGCTAACAAACGACTATGGCGTCAATGATTAATTTTTGGCAGTGTTTTCATCCCACATGGCGCCATCTCTCAGCATAGAGTTAAGAGTCACAACCATCTTTCGAACACACGCGATTATTGCGACTTTCTTAGGCTTTCCGG
>NZ_JBGOOD010000021.1:0-71356 GCF_041439475.1 Vibrio sp. 1S139 | reverse complement strand
TACAAGAGTATGGTTCGCACTCGTTTTACTCTGCCGCGTAGCGGCTTCGTTCAACTAGGAGTTATGTGATGTTAAATGTTATATTTCGGCTAATATTATAAATAAGATGTCACAAAGTTGACGTGACAAGCGAAAATGGTTTTTAGGGGTTGATATGGACATTACAGCATTGAATTTGACCGGTGCTCTTGCATTGGGTCAGCGCATTGTTATTTCAGTTGATGGCACGGTTAGAGTACTCGAAGAGGGAGAGCCTCTACAGGCTGGAGATGTAACTCTTGAATCTCAAAATGGACCTCAGGTATCAGTTAAGCGTTTTTCACCTGAAGACGGTGAAGTTGAACTAGACCAGAATATCGCAAATATTTTTGCCGCATTAGAAGAAGGTGAAGACCCTACTGAGTTAGGAGATGAGTTCGCTACCGCTGCTGGTCAAAATGGTTCTAGCTTGGCAACTAGTGGGACTGTAGAGCGAGACGGTGAAGAAACGATCCCAGCAACCGAATTTATAACAACGGGATTTGAAGCGCTGGGCATGTCGCGAACTCAAAGCCTGAGCCTTCTAGATCAATTCCGTTTCGCACAACAAGAGCCAATCTTTGTAGACCTTTCTTTTAGCGCGCTTGAAGATGCACTAAGTGCATCTGTTCCAGAAGATACTTTGTTAAGCGGCCAGTTAACTGCGACCGATGCAAATAATGACCTTCTTACCTTCTCAGTTGAATCGGGCCCTTCTAACGGTAGCCTTACCCTAAATGAAGATGGCTCTTGGCAATACACTCCAGATGCAAACTATAACGGTCCAGATAGCTTCCAAGTTATCGTGACGGATGAAACTGGTCTGACAGACACGTTAACTGTCACAATTGATGTTACGCCAGTGAATGATGCGCCAGTAGCAGAGCCTAAGGACCGTTCCTTATTAGAGGACCAGGTTATTAGCGGTAGCATCAATGCTACGGATGTAGATCAACCTGTAGGTGAACCACTAGTGTTTACTACGGACACCTTAGTTGAAGGTCTAACTTTAAACGAAGACGGTAGTTATAAATTCGATGCGTCTTCTTATGGTTATCTATCCGAAGGTGAAGAACTAAAGATTGAAGTACCAGTCACAGTAACTGATGACCAAGGTGCAACTGATACAACAACGTTAACTATCACAGTCACAGGCACTAATGACCTTCCAATCGCAAACGCCGACACTAGTGCAGTGGAAGAAAACATCACAGTAACCGTTGATGTATTGGATAACGACACCGATTTAGACGATGGTGCTAAGTTCACTTTAGACAGTGTGAGCTCGGACAAAGGTCTGGTGACTATCGTTAATAACAAACTTGTGTTTGAAGCGACTGGCGAAGATTTTGATCACCTGCCAGTAGGTGTAACAGAGCAAGTCGTGGTGACGTACACGATGAGCGATGAAAGTGGCGAGCCGATCACATCGACCGCGACTATTACTGTCACCGGTACTAACGATCTCCCAATTGCCAATGCAGACTCTGGGGCGGTTCAAGAGAACAGCACCGTAACCGTTGATGTATTGGCTAACGACACCGATTTAGACGATGGTGCTAAGTTCACTTTAGACAGTGTGAGCTCGGACAAAGGTCTGGTGACTATCGTTAATAACAAACTTGTGTTTGAAGCGACTGGCGAAGATTTTGATCACCTGCCAGTAGGTGTAACAGAGCAAGTCGTGGTGACGTACACGATGAGCGATGAAAGTGGCGAGCCGATCACATCGACCGCGACTATTACTGTCACCGGTACTAACGACAGGCCAATCGCTCGCAATGACAGTGGGTCTATTAACGAGGATGCGACTTTAGCAGTAGATGCATCAATAGGGTTACTGAAAAATGATAGCGATATTGATGGCGATAACCTCGAAGTCATTGGTATTCGGACAGGTGCTGAAAATGCATCAAATAGCACAGCTGGAACTGTAGGATCTGGATTAACCGGTAGCTTTGGCACTCTGATTGTTAATGAAGACGGTAGTTACAACTACGTTGCTGATAATGCGGATAGCTTAAAAGCTGGTGAGCAGGTGTCTGAAACGTTCACTTATACGATAAGTGATGGTAAGGGGGGGATGGATACTGCGACCTTAACTATTACGGTCACTGGCACAAATGATGGACCAAAAGCAACTGATGATAGTTACAACGAAAGTAGCGAGACGTTACTTTTCTCCGAGTCATTTGAACAAATGATAAACACTGGCAGATGGACAGTTGTGACTGGTGATGATCTTGGCGACTGGAATGCGACCAACGGGCTAGAGGTTCAGCGTGATGGTCTAATTGCTGATGCAACTCATGGTGACTATCTTGCTGAACTCGACGCTCACAAAAACACTGAAATTTCAACGATTATAGACACTTCAGGTCAAGATAGTATTCGGGTTGAATTTGACTATAACCCTCGCCAAGATGGTAACTCGTCTTCTGATATGGTCTTTAAAATCGGTGACACCTCGGTCACGGTACATGCGGATGGGACCCTTTCCGGTGCTAATGGACTTGATATTCAAATAAGCCTACCAGATGCTAATGGTTGGTACCGTGTTACCGCCGAACTGGAGGTGCAAGCTGATAGTACGGAGTTAGCATTTGCAGGAGATGGTGCTTCAGATAGTCTTGGGGCTTTGATTGACAACGTTATTGTAACGGGGATCAACCAACCTGAGCTCGTTACGCGTGAAGATGAGCCTATTACGATCCCATTCGCAGAGTTGTTAGCGAATGATACTGATATCGATGGTGATGTTCTTTCAATTGTTGTTGGTTCAATAACGTCTGAGGTCAATGGCACATTATCGGTTGACTATGTAAACGAAACGATCACATTCACACCAGATCAAGACTACAACGGTGAGGCCACATTCCAATATACAGTCACTGATGGAAATGGTGGCGAAGACCAAGCGACAGTGACATTAAATATCACACCTGTAAACGACGCGCCCGAACTCAATGTCGATACCGGCGAGGTTGGTGAAGACGCAACTTTAACCGTTGGTGCTGGTAACGGTTTACTATCCAATGACTCCGATGTCGATGGCGACTCATTGAACGTCACGGGCATTTTGAACGGCATCACGGGCACCGCGACCGCCGTGGCAGGGAGTGGCGACACGGTGATCAGCAATGATTACGGCACATTGACCATTCGTGCTGACGGTAGTTACAGCTTTGTGGCGGACGGCAGCGATTCTCAAGCGTTGGCCACAGGAGCGACCGCGGAAGTGGTGTTCACCTACACCGCGAGCGACGGCACGGTCAACCAAACCAATACCTTAACCATTACCGTGACAGGCACCAACGATGCGCCTCAGTTAACCGCCGATGTGGGCGCGGTGAATGAAGACGCGACCTTAACGGTCAGTGCAGAACAAGGCGTTTTGGCCAATGACTCCGATGTCGATGGTGACTCATTGAACGTCACGGGTATTTTGAACGGTACCACGGGCACCGCGACCGCAGTGGCAGAGAGTGGCGATACGTTGATCAGCAATGATTACGGCACATTGACCATTCGTGCCGATGGCAGCTATAGCTTTGTGGCGGACGGCAGCGATTCTCAAGCGTTGGCCACAGGAGCGACCGCGGACGTGGTGTTCACCTACACCGCAAGCGATGGCACGGTCAATCAAACCAATACCTTAACCATTACCGTGACAGGCACCAACGACGGTCCAGTAGCGATTGATGACACATATGAAACTCATAGTGAGACGCTGCTCTTCTCTGAGTCCTTTGAAAACATGACAAACACAGGTCGTTGGACTGTAGTAACTGGCGACGAACTAGATGATTGGGAAGCAACAAATGGTCTAGAGATTCAGCGTGACGGTCTCATAGCTGAAGCGACAGACGGTGACTACCTCGCTGAGCTTGATGCTCATCAAAACACCGCGATCACAACAAATATTAATACGTCAGACCAAGATAGCGTGCGTGTTGAATTTGATTACAACCCTCGACGAGACGGTAATTCATCTTCTGACATGACGTTTAAAGTCGGTGACACGTTAGTTACTGTTCACGCCGATGGAGCTCTATCGGGTGCCGACGGACTTAATGTCCAAATAGGGCAACCTGACGCAAATGGTTGGTATAAGATCACGGCTGAGTTCGAAGTCCAAGGGGACGTTACGGACCTTACATTTGCAGGTGCTGGAGCTTCAGATAGCTATGGTGCGTTGTTAGATAACATTACAGTGACAGGTATTAATCAATCTAAACTTGTTACTGCTGAAGACACGTCTATCACGATTTCTTTTGATGAGTTGTTGGCGAATGATACTGACATTGATGGTGATGAGCTCTCAATTGTTGTCGGTTCAATTACCTCCGCGGCTAATGGTGAACTGTTTGTCGACTACACAGACAATACAATTACATTCACACCGGATACCGACTATAACGGTGAGGCAACTTTTAAATATAAAGTGACCGATGGGAACGGTGGGGAAGATGAAGCAGAAGTTACGCTTAATATCACTCCTGTGAACGATGCACCAGTGCTGACAGGCGATCTGTTGGGTGAAGTGGATGAAGAAGGCAGCTATACCATTACGGCTGAGGATCTGGGCTACACGGACGTTGATGATACTGTCACAGGTGTGAACTTCACTGTCGGCAACGCGAGCAACGGCACAATTTTAGTCGGCGGTGTTCCGTCGAACCATTTCACTGTGGCGCAGTTGGCGGCGGGTGAAGTGACGTTCAAACATGACGGCAGCGAAACCAAGTCGGCGTCGTTCGATGTGAATGTTGAAGACGGCAACGAAGATGGTAGCACACCGGTAGACAGCACTTTCAACTTGACGGTGACGCCAGTGAATGATGCGCCGGAGCTGACAGGCGATCTTGCGGCGGAAGTGGACGAGGCAGGCAGCTACACGATCTCGGCAGCTGACTTGGGTTATACAGACGTTGACGATACAGACACAGGCGTGACCTTCACGGTCGGCAACGCGAGCAACGGCACAATCTTAGTGAACGGCGTCGCGTCAAGCAGCTTCACGGTGGCGCAGTTGGCGGCGGGTAAAGTGACGTTTAAACATGACGGCAGCGAAACCACGTCGGCGTCTTTCGATATTAACGTTGAAGACGGCAACGAAGATGGCAGCACACCGGTAGACAGCACGTTCAACTTGACGGTGACGCCAGTGAATGATGCGCCGGAGCTGACAGGCGATCTGTTGGGTGAAATGGATGAAGCAGGCAGCTACACCATCACGGCGGCAGATCTTGGCTACACGGACGTTGACGATACGGACACAGGCGTGAGCTTCACGGTCAGCAACGTGAGTAACGGCACAATCTTAGTGAACGGCGTCGCGTCGAGCAGCTTTACGGTGGCGCAGTTGGCGACGGGTAAAGTGACGTTTAAACATGACGGCAGCGAAACCACGTCGGCGTCTTTCGATATTAACGTTGAAGACGGCAACGAAGATGGCAGCACACCGGTAGACAGCTCGTTCAACTTGACGGTGACGCCAGTCAACGATGCGCCTGTAGCCATTAGTGATTCTTACAAAAACGTTCAAGAAACCATATTGCTCACTGAGTCATTCGAAAATATGGCAAACCCAGCGGGTTGGGCGGTTGTTTCTAAAGACCCATCAGAGGTATGGGACTTTACTAATGGTATAGAGATTGAGCGAGACGGCTTAATTGTTGATGCTACCGACGGTGATTTTTACGCAGAGCTAGACCCACATAAAAACACGGTGATGACGACATCAATTGATACGTCGGATCAAGACTCTTTGAGGGTAGAGTTCGATTATAACCCTCGCCAAGACGGCAACTCGTCGTCTGATATGACTTTTACTGTTGGGAATACAACTATTACGCTGCATGCGGATGGAACAGTGACTGCTCCAGAAGGCATTTCTGTAACACTAGATGGTCCGGATAACAAAGGTTGGTATCAAGTAAATGCTGAGTTTGATGTTAGTAGTGATGCTACTTTAATCGCTTTTGCTGGTGCGGGTGAATCTGATTCGCTTGGTGCGTTTATCGATAACATTACAGTTACCGGAATAGATGCACCCAAACTCATAACGGAAGAAGATCAGGCTCTTACTATTAGTGGTAGTGAGCTGTTAGCCAATGATTTCGATGTTGATGGGGATGACATAACCATTTTTTCTGTCAACGCAACCGATGCTACAAACGGTTCTGTTCTGCTGATAGATGGCAATGTCGTGTTTGAACCTAACCAAGACTTCAATGGTGAAGCGACTTTCGAATACACCATTGTTGATACTCATGGTGAAAAAAGCACTACGACAGTGACCGTTAATGTCACACCAGTAAATGATGACCCTATCGCGAACGATGATTCAAGAGCGTTAGGTGATAACCTGATCGTCAATGGTAGCTTTGAAGACTATGAATCGGTATCAAATGCCGGTTGGGGTTCTCGAATCGACCAACTAGATGGTTGGTCCTACGATGCAAGAACTGGTGCTTTAGATTCAGTTCAAGAAGGCTATGCTGTTGATGAAACAGACGGCGATCGTATGATTGATATGGAAGGTAATGGTGACAATGTAACCCTTACTCAACAAATTCAAGGTGTAGAAAGCGGTACCTTATACCAACTGTCTTTTGATACGGCAATGTACGAAAGATTGCCGAGTGCTGAGCTTGAGGTCATTTGGAACGGCGAAGTTGTTGCTACGATCACCCCTGAAAGTAACATAATGCAAACCCAGTTATTGGAATTATTAGGTGGGAGTGGAGATGGTTCAAATACCCTTTCATTTAGAGAAGTTGGCACTGAAGGCGACAAGAGTGGGACTTATCTAGACAATATCAAATTTCAAGAAGTGATTAAAAATCTTCAGACACAAGAAGATGTAACTCTCGATATACCTAGTAGCGAGTTACTTTCGAATGACTCTGATGTTGATGGTGATACGTTAATCATTTTAGATAGTTTAGTGATTGATCCAACATACGGTCAGGTTGAGTTAGTTGAGCTACAAGATGGTTCTCAGACCGTTCGTTACACTCCAGCGGATGACTTCAATGGTATCGCTACGTTTACTTACACAGTTTCTGACGGTAAAGGTGGTACTGATTCCGCCGTGGTTACGATTAATGTCACTCCAGAAAATGATGCTCCAATATTTGTCAAAGATGGAGTGCCGATTGGCGATACTGATCAAATAAGTGTATCGACTAAAGAGGATAACTCTGTATCTGGTAAGGTTACTGCAACCGATATTGACGACACTGACCTGACTTACACGGTGAGCCAACCTACAAACGGTAGTGTTGAGATCGACCCTGAAACGGGCGAGTGGAAGTACACTCCGAACAACGAGTTTGATGGAGATGATTCATTTGTTGTTGCCGTGTCGGACGGTAACGGTGGTACAGATACGGTTGTAGTGAATGTTGATGTATTACCTGTTGCTGAGCTAACAGTTACTGCTGGCCAACCTGTGACAGAAGCAGAAGATGCTTTCTTATCATTTGAAATCAACCTAGATGAGCTTGTCTCTGAGAACGTTGGTCTTGCTCTTACACTAGGGTCGGCAGGGGATACTGCAACTAAAGGTGTCGATTACGAAGACAAGATCTACGTTAAAGATGGACAAGGTTATAAAGCGCTTTCAGATCAGGAGCTTGCCGATCTTATTATTGCTAGCGGCTCTGATAGCTTAGAAGTCTTCATCAAGGTTCTTGATGATAAATTGCTTGAGGGTGAAGAGACTGTAACTCTAAATGCTAGCTCAACTAGTGAGTTTGTTGAAAATGACAAACAGGACTCAGGTACAGCTAAGATTGTCGATGAGACAGACACAAACGACAAAGATACCGTTACAGTTGGGCTGACTGGTCCCGATTCAGTTATTGAGGGTGATAAGACAAGTCCATTTACGATTACGCTAAGTGAGCAAGTGCCTGAAGATAGTGTGGTTACTCTTCAGTACTCTTACACAAATGCGAGCAATGAAGATATTGTTGAAGTTATAACTGTAAACGTAGACGCAAATACAAATACAGCGACCTTTGAGATTCAAACTGAACAAGACAACGAATACGAAGTTGGACAAGAGTTTAACGTTAGTGTTGTATCCGTAACCCAAGATGGTACCGATGTATTTGAGAAGCTAGATACTTCTAGTGCTGATAAAAATGTAGCTATTGACGATAGCCATGATAACCCGCCAAAAGCTGAAGACTTCTCTATTTCTCTCAATGCAGATGGCTCTTCGCAAGTTATTTTCGATACCGGGATGGGGACTATCGAAGGTGATGGTACAGACCATATTTCTGATAATGAAGATGATAACGATAATGACGCAGATACAAATCTCGGCGTGATCATCACAGAGCTGCCTGATTCAGGAACTCTTTACTATGTCGATGGTAATAACAAGGTTGAAGTGGTAGTTGGGCAGACGTATGCAGATCCTAACAACATCGTTTATGAAGATGACCAAGAATCAACGGGCTTCTTCTTAGGTGTTGATGATACATCCACATTAGATAAAGGCCCTCATAGCACTGCAGAGTTCCATAACTGGGGTGATGAAGTAGATGCGTATACTCGCGAACTGAAGTTTGATAATGGTGATGTCGTCACCATTACCTCGGAAGGTCGAAATAACGTTGACGCTAAGCCTTTAGTGCAAAACAACAGTCAGCAAGGCCATATGGGTTTCGGTATTGCATCGACTAATCGCGGTATTCACCAAGACGAGGTGATCAACATTGATTTCTCTTCTCGTCCAGCGGACTCAGTAACGGTTGGTCTAAGTGGTTTGGGTGGTTGGTTTGCCCCAAATGCTGATGATAGTGTTCAATCAAGAGCTGAGATTACAGTCACCTTTGATTATGGTAATGGTGTCACAGAAGAACAAACCTTCCTTTATGATGACACCCACAATAATCAAAATGTCACGATTGTCGCTCCTGAAGGTGCTGAGATTGTTTCGGTGGAAGCAAGCACACAAGGACCAGGTAACTGGGAGCTGACTTCTCTTGAAGCTAAGGCGTCAGATTTATTCGAATACAAAGCGGTAGACAGTGATGGTAACGAAAGTGAAGTTAAGACAGTTACTATCGATAAGTCTGGTGACCTGAATGCGAATAACGATCCGCAAAGCTTCGAAGTTAAACTGGGTCAGTTCAGTGAAGACAACGACTCTCCATGGTCAGCCGAAGGCGCTGAGCTAAATGCTAGCTTCAATGGCCAAGATAAAGACTTCGCACACAGCGGCATTAAGATTGGTGTTGCCGGCAAAGTAGGTGGATTGGGTGCTCAGATTGAATATGATCGTGCAGAGCAGCAATCTGAGAAGTTTGAAATCAACTTAGATAGCCCTGCTACTCAGTTTACATTTTCAGTATCTAACTTGTTTAAAAACGAAGGTAATGACGGTGATTTCACTGATAACCATGAACAAGGCAGTTGGGTAGCGTACCTCAATGGCGTAGCGGTTGCAGGTGATACGTTTATTGCTGAAGACGGTAACAATAAAGGTACTTACGAAATAACACCGCTTGGTCCTGATGGTACTCCAATCGCGTTTGATACTGTGGTATTTGAAGCAACTGAGTATTCCAACCAAGCAACGAATGATAATGATGCGTCAGATTACTTCCTAACTGGTTTTAAAGCCTCTAGTGAAGGCGCGTATGCAGTGAATCAAGGCGGCATTCTTGAGATTCCAACATCGAAGCTTGCTGGCATTATCGGTTCTGAGCTTCTAAATAACGATATCGATTCAGATGGCGACAATCTACGTATTACCTATGTATACGGTGAAACGGAAGGTAATGCGTATATCAAAGACGGCATCGTATACTTTGATTTAACTGGCGATGATTTTGTCGGTGAAACAACGTTTAAATATCAGGTTACTGATGATAATGGCCAAATCGCGAGTGCTGAAGTTAATGTTATCGTCAACCCTTTACCGACTCCTTCTAGTGTTGCGTCTGTAGACCTGCTAGCAGACTCAGTAGTTGAAGGTGATGATCTTGGCTTTAAAGTAATTCTGGATTCAAGTGCACTTGTTGAGTCTGTATTGGACGTTACTTTTGGTAAGAACACGGATGCTGCGAATGATTCGGGTGAAGAAAAAGATCTCGACTTGAGTCAGGTTCGTTTTACTAATGGCGTCACCTATGATCAGCAAAGTGGAAAACTGATTGTCCCAATTGGAGTGAAGGACTTTGCAATCTTGATTCCGACAATTGATGACAGTCTCCATGAGATCGCTGAAACCTACACCGTGACTGTTGATGGTGAATCTGCAGTGGGCAGCATTACTGATAACGATGAAGCTCCAACTATCGATACAGTGAGCAACGCGGTTAATCCAAATAATGAACAAGTAATTGAAGGCGATGTAGCTGTCTTCACCGTGAACCTAGTTAGCACAAGCAGTCAAGAGACTCGATTCGATTGGTCGTTAAACTCCGGTTCAGCTGAGCTCGGTGATAACAAAGATTTCACCAACAACGTAGAGTTCACTGAGGGCGTGACGCTTGTTAATGGTCAGCTTGTTGTGCCTGCGGGAGTAACGTCGTTTGACATCAAGGTACCAACTAACGATGACGGCATTGATGAGTTAAATGAGAGTTTCACGCTCGAAGTGGGTGGCAAGCAAGGTATTGCAACGATCATCGATAATGATGAAGCACCGCAAGCACAGGACTCACATGTCATTGGCGATGAGGCACAAGCCCAAGGTTCATCGATTACGTTTGAGTGGGCCGATTTCAACGTTTCTGATGCAGATTCTAGTGAATTGTCGATTGTTATCACTAGTGCTCCAGGCGCGGGTGATATGTATCTGTACAACGAATCTACTGATGAATGGGTTCTGTTAAATACTGAAACGATTGGCACAGGAGTATCAGTAAGCCAAGAGCAGGTTGAACAAGGTTTCTTGATATTCAACCCAGTAAGCTATGAATCTAGTACGTCAATGTCTGATGAAGAGAATGTAGTAACTGGTAATAATCAACAAGATTATGCTGAGTTTAACTACCACAGTTCGGACGGCATCAACACCAGCTCTAGCACGACGATGTCGATTGATATTCGCCCTGATACGACGCTTGCCAAGTTAGTAGTAGATACACCAAATGTAGATTTAGATGAAGGTTTTAAGTTAGAGCAATGGGAGAACCTAGACTTTGATTACAACAATGGTAGCGGTGTCGCTCCGGACGTTGTTGAACAAGCTATCGAGTCTGCAGGTGCTGCCAACACTTCAGAAGTCACACAGACGCCAGACTTTGGCACTCAGAACTCTCCAGCTATCGAAAACATTTCGAGCAAACTTACTGGTTTGGTATTCCTAGTTGCTGGTGAGTCATACGTGTTTAGTGGTCATGCAGATGATTCATTTAGACTTGAAGTCGGTGGTGAAACCATGGCCTCTCAAACTTGGGGTGGAGGTGGTACCTATGAGTCTTCAGCCTTTGTACCATCGGCATCAGGTTGGTACACAATTACTGCATTCCACGACAACGAGGCTGGTCCAGGTAATGCCACTATCAGTGTCGCAGTTGGTGGCAATGAACCCGTAGACTTTAACACGGACAACTTTGATATTGTTCCTGATGTAAGTTCGCTTGAGGATAAAGTTAATATCGGGACACAGGTTGAACATGAATCCTTAGAGGGTGGTTATTACCCAGCGTTCGATATTAATGAAGGGCTGGAAGATACCTTTATCAATGTCTCTAAGATCACTACGCAGCTTGTTGATACCGATGGTTCAGAGACGTTGAGACTCGTCGTGTCTGGTTTACCTGAAGGTTCAATTGTTAAACTTGGAGATCAGGAGCTTGTTGTTAATGCTGATGGTGAAGTTGATATATCTGCTTGGTTAACATCAAATGGTACTGCCGAAACAGTGCTCGCTGATCTGATGATTCAGGTTGATGAGCCAGGCACTTATAGCGTTAAGGTTGAAGCTATTTCAGACGAGATTGTCGGCGATACCAGTGAGATTTCGAATGGGGCCTTCGAGCTAATTGTCCATCCAGTACCTGTTGGACCAGATGCTGAAAGTAAGGAAGCCTTTGGACAGGAAGATACTATTTTAGTGCTATCGATTGATGATTTTGGGATTGAGTCTGGCAACGATGTAGTGATAACTCATCAACCACTCGATGGAGCGTTGGTGATTAACCTTGGCACTGTTCAAGAGCCAAATTGGCAGCCACTAAACTCGACTCAGATTACTTCGGCTCAATTAACTTCAGGCGTGATAGGCTTTAATCCAGATGCTAACGAATCTGGTTATGACGGCTTCAATGTTGAAGGTGTAGGCAATAAATCGAATGACTACGCTGAAATTAAGTTCAAGGCTGTAAACGAGAATGGTACGTCAGAAGAACATACGCTTACGGTAGATATTACGCCTGTGGCTGATGCTCCTGTTGTTACTATTACTATTGGTGATTTGAAAACAATTCGAGTGGAACCTAGCTTCGATACATCTGACGAACAGGCCATTAAAGATCAATTTAATAATGGCACTCTACTAGAAATGGGTAACACGGGTAATATTGTTGAGGGACTCACCTCTAGTGGAGACGTGATTAATAACGCTGATACTACTGATGATCGTACTGACAAAGATGATTTGTTTATAGCGAAAGATCAGCGCAATCCAGATGATGTAGCATTGTCTCCCGTCCACTTTGTCGGTGATGTATCGGCGGGTACACAGGGAAGTGATACATTTATAGGAAGCGCTTATAACGACCACTTTGACGGAGGTATAGGCTCGATCGATGATCCTAACCAAGTGGACAGTGTTATTTATACAGGGGACATATCAGACTACGTTTTACGTTGGTTCCCTGCTGATGATCATAGTGAAGTTCCATATTGGATTGTTGAAGACAAACGTTTCATTGATACGGCCGACCAAGTAGGTGCTAGTGATAAAGAAGCTGGTGATCACCTTTATGAGATAGAGCAGATTGTATTCAAAGATACTATCGTGAGTTTGGACAATGAATCTGGCACTTATCAAATTCTAGAAGAGCAAGTTCTACCGATTGATGTGTCAGTTGCGCTTGTTGATGTCGATGGAAGCGAGACCTTAAGCGACAAAGTTGAACTAACCGGGATTCCTTCAGGGTTGAAGCTAGAAATAGATGGAGAGGTTGTAGAGCCAGTATCATCTGAGAATGGTGTTGCAACTTATGAGTTAGATATTGATGCTGCAGGTAACGTTCTTGGAGATGTACAGATTCGAGTACCTTTTGAGTACCAAGGCGACCTAGACTTTGAACTCAAGGCTACAGCAACTTCGGTTGAAGTGGATGGTACTTCGCAGGACAGTTATGCCACATCTTCTGCATCAGTCCGCAATCACAGTATATTAATGGGTGAAAGTGGATCTGATAACATCATTACTGATGAAAACAGTAACATTGTCATCGGCGATACATCAGGCTTGCAAATTATCCCAGGGCAGGATTACAACATCGCGTTTATTTTCGACACTTCCGGTAGTATGCAGGGTACGATTGCCGAAGCTAAGCCTGAATTGCAGGCGGCATTTGATAAGTTAGTTGAAAGTGCAGGCGGTGAAAACTCAGGTACTGTGAACGTGTTGCTAACACAATTTGAAACTAATGCGTCTCATGTCATTAGTATCGATTTGAGTTCAGCTAACCCTAAAACTCAGTTTGAGAACGCCCTCAACACGATAATTGATGACAACTCAGGACGAACCAACTATGAGGCTGGCTTCGATTCTGCGATAGACTGGTTTAATTCACTACCAGATAATGACGCGACTAATCATTCGTTCTTTATCACTGATGGTGAAATTAACCAAGCAACAGAGGATGATTTGGACGATGATGAACTTGATCAGTTCTGGATGTATGCGGATAAATCTAAGGGTGACGCTCTAAGCTTACAAGATATCCTTGGTTCCGATTTTGACCTAGCATCTTTGCAGCCATCAGGAAGCATAGAAGTAAATGGTGTTAAGGTTGTTGAATATGATAATGGTCATGGCCATAACCATGCGCACGTATATTCACCTTATCTAGATAACAATGGTAGTCGCGTTAGGCTTGGTACGTTGAAAATTGATGGTAATGAGCTTGTATTTAGGGATAAATACAGCGCTTCCGATACAGGCAGCAATAAGGTGACCCCACAAGCCGTTCACATGTTTAATATTTTAGCTGGTTTGTCTGCGGTACAGGCTATTGGCCTTGGTGGTAATGTCGACAAAGACACCTTAGAAATGTTTGATACAGACAAAGTGGTTGACCACAACATCAAAGTTGAAGACCTTGCTGAAGCAATCGCTGGAGATACGGTTCAGGCTGTTCCGGGAGAAGATACGATCACCGCACAAAGTGGTGATGACATATTGTTTGGTGATCAGCCAGTGCTGTTTGCTGATGACGGTTCGACAGAGCTAACGCTCCAAGAATATGTAGCTCAAAAACTCAGTTCGGGTTTAGCTGACGTTGATGCTAAGACGATTCATGATTACGTCACTAGTCACAAAGAAGAGTTCGGCACTGCGTCAGAAAATGATGCTGATGATGAATTGTCAGGTGGTGACGGTAACGATATCTTGTATGGTCAAGGTGGAGATGACACTTTAGATGGTGGCTTGGGTGACGACTTCTTATTTGGCGGAGAAGGCAGCGATACGTTGACCGGTGGGGAAGGAGCCGATTTATTCGCCTGGTTAGACAGAGACTTAGATGGAAGCGCTGATGTCATCAAAGACTTTGATGTGAATGAAGGCGATAAAATTGACCTTTCTGAACTATTTGAAGAGTTAGACTCAAGTGAAATCGATTCTCTTTTAGGTGATATTAAGGACTCAGTCTCATCTAATGGTAATGGTGGTTCTGTTGTTACCGTTACTAAAGGTGGTGATTCAGTATCGATTGAGTTTGAGGGAGTAGCGACGGATGACCTAGCCAACTACTTGTTTGACCAAAGTGGTCTAAAGTATACCGATGGGTAAATAAAAAGACCGAAGCATAAGCTTCGGTCTCTAGCCCAAACAGAAACCACCTTTGTGTAAGGTGGTTTTTATTTTTAGTCGCTATTATAAAACCTTACAAGCAAAGCCTTTCAGGTAGAAACCTTCTGGGTAGGCAGTGTCTGTTAGGTGGTCGGCTGCTTGTTCGAAGCGTTCTACGAATTTAACAGTGCGGCCTGCATCTAATGCTGCATCAGCAATGATTTTTTGGAACAAATCAGTACCCATTAAGCCAGAGCAAGAGTAGGTGAGTAGAGTGCCACCTGGTTTCAGGATTTGCATCGCAAGCATGTTAACGTCTTTGTAGCCGTTAGCGCCTGAAGTTAGGTTATTCTTGCTTGAAACAAACTTTGGTGGGTCCATGATCACTACGTCAAACTTAGTGCCTTGATCACGGTACTCACGAAGCAGTTTGAAAACGTCAGCGTTTAGGAATACAGCGCGCTTTTTCGAGATATCAAACTCATTAAGTTCAGCGTTGAATTTAGCGGTATCAAGAGCAAGTTGAGATACGTCAGCGTTGATAACACGCTTCGCGTCGCCTTTAAGTGCGTAAAGGCCAAAGCCACCTGTATATGAGAAACAGTTAAGGACATCTTTGCCTTTAACGTACTTCATCGATTCTTTGCGGCTATCACGTTGGTCCATGTAGAAGCCTGTTTTGTGGCCTTCCATAATGTTCACGCTGATTTTAACGCCATTTTCTTCAATCACGATAGATTTTGGTGGCTCTTCACCATGAAGAACGCCGACAACTTGTTCTAGGCCTTCTTTCTTACGAACTGCCACGTCTGAACGCTCGTAGATGTTGCAGTCAGGGAAGCACTCGATTAACGCTTCAACCAATACGCTTTTGTTAAACTCAGCGCCAGCACTTAGCAGTTGGCAAACAAGAAAGTCTTGGTATTTGTCGATTGTGATACCTGGTAAGCCATCAGACTCTGCGGCCGTTAGGCGGTAGCCCGTTAGACCATCACGTTCGATAATGTCTTCTCGTAAAGACTGTGCGTCTTGAATTCGTTTTACGAAGAACGCCTTGTTGATCTCTTCTTTTTCAAATGTCCAAACACGAGCTCGAATTTGAGATTCTGGTGAGTAAGCCGCTTTTGCAAGCCACTGACCATTTTGAGCATATACGTCTACAGTTTCACCTTGTTTTGGTTCGCCTTCGACCTTATCGATACCGCGTGAAAATACCCAAGGGTGTTTGCGGCGTAGTGATTTATCTCGGCCTTTAGCTAGATGAATTGAAGGAGTCATAATTTACTCTGTTTGTTGAATTTGAAGGAGGGGTATTGTCGGGGAAGTGCAGGTGAAAAGCAAATAAGAAAGGGCTGCAGAAGCAGCCCTAGTAATGATTAATCAACACATTGTGGTGGATATCAGTATTAAGCTTTAAGACCTGTCAGCAAACCTTCCATCGTATCGCTTTGTTTACGAAGTTGGTCAACATTGGAATTACTCTTACTGATCATCTCGCAGATACTGTCTGACTGATGACGAATCTCTTCAACACTCTGTGCAATGTTGTCAGCGACTACGCCTTGTTCTTCAGCCGCGGTAGCAATTTGAGTGCTGCTATCTGAAATAGACTGGTTTTCTTCCGCTAATGAACCGATCTCGACGTTCACTTCTGACATCAGTGTTTGGCCTTCGTTAGCATTGTTCACCGTGACTTCCATCAGCTTGGTCAGTGATTGACTGTTACGTTGTAATGATTCAATCATGCTTTGGATTTCAACCGTTGCTTGCTGAGTACGACCGGCAAGGGCACGAACTTCATCGGCAACAACAGCAAATCCACGACCTTGCTCGCCAGCACGTGCGGCTTCGATAGCTGCGTTCAACGCTAACAGGTTAGTCTGTTCAGAAATACCGTTGATGGTTGTGACTACTTCATCGATCTGCGCCGCGTTGGCATCCAGTTCTTCTACTGCTTGTGAAGCGGACTGGATCTCTTGAGATAGGCTAGAGATAGACTCCAGTGTATTTGAAACCTTGACTTGACCGCTCTGAGCAACGCCGCGAGCGTCCATCGTTTGTGAGCTAGACGCATGAGCAAGGGTAGCGACTTCGCGAATGGTAGCCGCCATTTGTTCCGTTGCACTTGCTAAGCTATTCAGGTGTTCTTGTTGGTTACCTGAGATGTCTGAACTTTGTTGTGTTGACTGGTTCAAGTCCGAGCTGATCTGCTGCATGAGAGCGACAGACTCTTGGATTGATAGAACCATGTTTTGTTCACGCTCCGCAACTTTATCGATTGTAATCGCGATTTCACTGAACTCGTCACGAACTAAGAAGTAGTTCATGCGGCAAGTTAAGTCGCCATTCGCAAGCGTGTTCAGAGCTTTGTTCATAGAGAACATCGCGCCGCCAATAAAGGTCATGGTTAGCAACTAGGCTGAACGCTCCATTCATCACTGAAACAGAACCAGCACCGTAGCCTAAAGAGATAGTTTCAGAGCTGCTGACAAGCTGAGCTACTTGATATTTAGTGAGTTGACCCGCTTCGATAAGCCCTTTCATCAAGAGCATTTCTTCTTGATAAAGGTGAGCAAGTAAAGAGTCCGCGGCACTATCTAAAACGAGAGTTAATATAACCAGGGCGAGAAGAGGCAATAAGAAGAGTAGATAGAACTTTTCTTGGATTTTTAGGTGAATGAGATATTTGTCAATCCAACGAAATGGGATTTCTTTCATAATCGTTATACTCGAAGTAAGTCCACCAATAAGCGGTGAATGAATAGAAACTCGACTATATCATTCATATAATTTATGAGGCAACGTTATGGAAAGTTCACAATATATTTTTGTCGTGTCAGGCGTAGTTCAATGTGTTGGGTTCCGTTACCACACCAGTAGGCAGGCGCAAGCTATGGGTCTCTCAGGTTATGCAAAGAACTTAAATGATGGTCGAGTTGAAGTGTTAGTTGTCGGAGAGAGTCAGCAAATTGAGAAGTTACATGCTTGGCTCTATATTGGCCCTTCGAGCGCAACAGTAGACAACGTTGTGATGCATCAAGTTAAAGATAGTGAGCGCCAAGACGTACGCATAGGGGCGTTTAAAATACTGTAGTTGTAGCACTACAGTATTTTATATTGAACGTAACTTAATGACCTAAAGCGGGTTAGGTTTTACAAGCACTTTGCTGGTTTAGGTAAACCGGCGAGCTTGGTCGCTTGTTTTGCAGGGCCTTTTTTGAATAACTTGAAAAGGTACTTACTATTGCCTTTTTCTGGGCCGTGAGCTTTTTCCATTGCTTTAACGAGCATGCGAACCGCTGGTGAGGTGTTGAACTCTTCGTAAAAGCTCCTTACAAAATGTACGACTTCTAAGTGTGCATCTGTAAGTTCAATCGCCTCGTCTTGAGCAAGAATTTCAATCATGCCTTCTTCCCATTGCGTGTAATACAATAGGTAGCCTTGAGCGTCGGTTTCGATTTGCTTGCCGTTATATTCAAACATGTTTAATCCAGAATCCAATTAACTATGCGGATAGGGTACATGACCAAGTTTGTCTTTCTCAACAGAAATTGTAGCTATCCAATGAAATATCGTACTTATAGATACAAAAAAGCCCAAGAGGTAGGCTCTTGGGCTAGATATTCTTCAATGATGGGAACGATTAGTCGTCGCTGCCCATGATGCCTAGGATGCTTAGTAGGCTGATGAAGATGTTGTAGATCGATACGTACAAGCTGATCGTTGCAGAGATGTAGTTTGTTTCACCGCCACGAATGATGTTTTGCGTTGTAAGCAAGATAACACCAGTCGAGAACAGGATGAACATACCACTCATTGCCAATGATAGTAGAGGCATTTGTAGGAAGATGTTTGCAACCATACCTACAAGTAGTACTACGAAACCAGCTAATAGCATGCCATTAAGGAACGACAGGTCACGCTTAGTTGTTAGTGCATAAGCTGATGCGCCCATAAACGCCAGTGCTGTACCGCCAAGTGCAGTTAGGATGACATCACCCATGCCTGCGCCAACGTACATGTTTAAGATTGGACCGATGGTGTAGCCTAAGAAACCTGTAAATAGGAATGTGAAGACTAGACCCATGCTGTTGTCACGGTTCTTTTCTGTTAGGAAAAGTAGGCCGTAGAAGCCAACTAGCATGATAATAAGACCCGGGCGAGGAAGGTTCATCGCCATGGATACGCCTGCTACAACAGCAGACCAAAGTAGTGTCATAGACAGTAATGCGTAGGTGTTACGCAACACTTTATTGGTTTGCAGAGCACTTTCTTGAGATGCTGTGCGTGAAAACATAGGGCTGTTCATAATCTTCCTCGTAAGGTGACTTCAATAGTTATTAGTACATTTATGGGGGTGAAAGTTCGAAAAATCAAGTCTCTCATTCCTCTTGTATACGTAAAATAATAATCAAAATAGTCGGTTAAGTGTTTCTGAAGGTGTAACAAAGTATTTCTTAAAGTGCAGTTAAGGTTCGTTGTTCAATTTTAATCGCACTGAATCGCTGTTTATAATCTTGAAAAACTAATTATAACACTGAAAACAAAGAGGCGACCTAAGCCACCTCTGTAGTTTATGCATCATAACACATTAGTGGTGTAAGATTTGGCTTAAGAAGTTCTGCGTTCTGTCTGATTGTGGGTTTTCAAAGAAATCGACAGGGTTGTTCTCTTCTATGATTTCACCGGCATCCATGAAGATAACGCGATCCGCGACCTCTTTAGCAAAGCCCATCTCGTGCGTTACACAAAGCATCGTCATGCCTTCTTCTGCAAGCTCAACCATTACGTCTAACACCTCACGAACCATTTCTGGATCGAGCGCCGACGTTGGCTCATCAAACAGCATCACTTGAGGGTTCATACACAAAGAGCGAGCGATAGCTACACGCTGCTGTTGACCACCTGAAAGCTGACCTGGGAACTTGTCTGCTTGCTCAGGGATTTTTACGCGCTCTAGGTACTTCATTGCAATCGCTTCGGCTTCTTCTTTTGGCATCTTTTTGACCCAGATTGGAGCCAGAGTACAGTTCTCTAATACCGTCAGATGTGGAAACAGATTGAAGTGTTGGAAACACATGCCGACATCTCTACGCACGGCTTCGATGTTCTTTAGGTCTTCCGTTAATTCATTACCTGAAACGAAGATATGACCTTTTTGGTGCTCTTCTAATCGGTTGATGCAGCGGATCATCGTTGATTTACCAGAGCCTGAAGGGCCACAGATAACGATTTTCTCGCCTTTTTTAACTTCTAAATTGATGTTCTTAAGTACGTGGAATTCACCGTACCACTTGTTCATGTCTTTCAACTCGATCATAAGACCTTGAGAGTTGTTTTCTGTCTGCTGCGTCATAATACGTCCTTGATCTTGTTAATTATCGTTTGTGACCGGTGTGAAGTCTGTTTTCTAGCCATATCGAATATCTCGACATGCCAAAACAAAACACCCAGAACACTAACGCGACAAATACATAACTTTCTGTTGAATACCCAAGCCATTCAGGGTCGGTATTCGCGGCTTGGCCAATTCCTAGTACATCAAACATACCAATAATCAAAACAAGACTGGTATCTTTAAACAAACCAATGAAGGTGTTCACAATTGAAGGAATCGTGATTTTAAGAGCTTGAGGTAGAATGATAAGCCCAGTCTTTTTCCAGTAGCTTAACCCCAGAGCATCAGCTGCTTCGTATTGGCCTTTTGGTATTGCTTGTAGACCACCTCGAATTACTTCGGCCATGTAGGCTGCACTGAATAGAACTACCCCTACAAGTGCTCGAATGAGCTTATCGGTTTCTGTCCCTTCTGATAAAAAGAGTGGCAGCATTACTGAAGCCATGAATAGAACTGTAATGAGCGGTACGCCACGCCAAATTTCGATGTATACGGTACACATACTGCGAATGATCGGCATCTCTGAGCGGCGCCCAAGAGCAAGTGCAACACCAATAGGGAGTGACACTACAATACCAACAAGTGCGATGACCAGTGTAACCAGTAGGCCGCCCCATTTATGGGTATCAACAACTTCTAACCCAAAGACGCCACCGTATAGCAAGCCAGCAATGATAAATGGGTAGATGTTGACGAAGAACAACCAAATCCACGTACGTTTAGGTGTTTTTTCATAAGCCAGTAAGGCTACAAAAATGGCCAACGTTGCATAGAAGAGGCGAGGTCGCCACAGTTCAGCTTCTGGGTAGAAGCCATACATGAATTGGTCCCAACGAACGCTGATAAAAACCCAACAAGCGCCTTCGCTAGTACAGGCATCACGTGTGGTTCCTATCCAGTCGGCACTGATGAATGCCCAATCCGCTATTGCCCATAATAGGGTGAAAGCAAAGTAAGCAAGAATCACAGTGACGACGCTGTTAACAGGTCCATTAAATAGATTTTTTCTTAACCAACCGACTGGCCCAACGGTATTCGCTGGAGGCGGAAGATCAGGTTGAAATTGATGTGTACTCATCTTATCTCTCCACCAATGCTACTTTGCGGTTGTATATGTTCATTAGAGCGGACGTTAATAGGCTCAAGGTTAGGTAGACGCCCATTGTCATCGCGATTACTTCGATAGCTTGTCCAGTTTGGTTAAGTGTTGTTCCTGCAAATACAGAGACAAGATCAGGATAACCAATGGCCATCGCAAGTGATGAGTTTTTGGTCAGGTTTAGATACTGACTGGTTAGTGGTGGGATAATGATTCTTAATGCTTGTGGAATAATGACAAGCTTTAGAGTTCTAGAACGTGGGATGCCTAGAGACATCGCAGCCTCAGTTTGCCCATGGTTTACCGCGTTAATACCTGAACGAACAATCTCAGCAATGAACGCTGCTGTATAGATACTTAAAGCGAGCATCAATGCAGCAAGCTCAGGGATTATCGTAACACCACCCTTGAAGTTAAACCCTTTCAACACAGGGTAATCTGCAGAGATAGGCATGCCCATAACAAAGTAAGTTATCAACGGTAAGCCTAAAATCAACGCAGCGGCAATTCGCAACATCGGTGTTTGTTGGCCGGTCAGTTTCTGTCTGTTCTTAGCCCAGATGTTGATAATAAACGTAGCGATAATACCGACAATCAATGATGCGATGACAATGCTACTGCCTTGCTCAAAGACTGGAGCAGGGAAGTACAACCCGCGTACGTTCAAGAAAATTGCTTCACCTAGACTCATACTTTGACGAGCAGAAGGCAAGGCTTGTAGAACGGCGAAATACCAGAAAAAGATTTGTAATAGCAGAGGGATATTTCGGAATATCTCAATGTAGACAGCTGCAAATCGGCTAACTAGCCAGTTTGAAGAGAGCCTAGCGATACCCATACTAAAGCCCAGCACTGTAGCTAGCATGATGCCGAATACTGAAACCAAAGCGGTATTGAGAAGACCGATAAAGAATGTACGACCGTATGAGTAGGTCTCGTCGTATTCAATCAGTGTTAAGCCGATACCAAAACCAGCTTCTTGTGAGAGAAAATCAAAACCAGTGGTGATACCACGGGAATCTAAGTTTGTGAGTGCATTATTTACAATCGTGGAAAAGAAAGCACAAAGCGCCCCGACGGCGATAATTTGGAAAATGATGGAGCGAAAAGTGGGGTTGTAAAATAAGTTGGCACTTTTGGGCTGTGGCTTTGCCTGAGCTGGAGAAATAGTTTCATTAGGTTTCATACTACTATAACCTCAAATCCATTTAATAAATAGGGCGGAAAACTCCGCCCTAATTGATGCTTGAAAATTTATTAACGGATTGGTGGAGCGTACATAAAGCCGCCCGCATTCCATAATGCATTTACACCACGAGAGATTTGAAGTGGAGAACCTGTACCAACAGTACGCTCAAAACTCTCACCGTAGTTACCAACTTGCTTAATTACTTGGTAACCCCAGTCGTCGCGAATGCCAAGGCCTTTACCTTTAGGACCGTCTACACCAAGAATACGTTTGATGTTTGGATCTTTTGACTTAAGCATTTCGTCTGCATTTTTAGAGGAGATGCCGTATTCTTCCGCGTTAATCATTGCTGAAAGTGTCCACTTAGCAACGTTAAACCATTGATCATCATCTTGACGAACAACAGGGCCTAGAGGCTCTTTAGAGATGATTTCAGGAAGTACTTCTGCAGATTTAGGATCAGCTAGGTTTAGGCGAAGTGCGTATAGACCAGATTGGTCAGTTGTTAGTACGTCACAACGACCTGCGTCGAAACCTTTCGATGTTTGTGCTGCCGTATCGAATACCACTGGCTTGTAAGACATGCCACTGTTACGGAAGTAATCGGCTAGGTTAAGTTCAGTTGTTGTACCTGATTGAACACATACAGAAGCGCCATCAAGCTCTTGAGCACTTGTTAGGCCAAGTTCTTTCTTAACCATGAAGCCTTGACCATCGTAGTAGTTAACGCCTACGAAGTTCAGACCTAGAGCAGTGTCACGATGTAATGTCCATGTTGTGTTACGAGATAGTACGTCGATTTCGCCAGATTGAAGCGCAGTAAAACGCTCTTTTGCTGTTAGAGGTACATACTTAACTTTAGTCTTGTCACCGAGTACAGCCGCTGCAAGAGCTTGACAATACTCAACATCAATTCCTTCCCATTCACCTTTTGAGTTAGGGTTAGAGAACCCTGGAAGACCGGTACTTACACCACAAGTTAGAAAACCTTGAGATGTGACTTTGTCCAGAGTGCTTTCTGCCGCTGATGCCGATGTTGCCATCATCGCAGTTGATGCAGCTACTACTGAAGCAAGAAGTGTTAGTTTATTTGTCATTTGTATCCTTCCTTGTTAACCAGGTGACACCTGATACTCGTGCTCGTTTGAGTTTCTCTTATGTGTTGCGTTTTCTATGACCTTGTTGTTCAAATTAAACGAGTTGCATTTTGCAAATGAAACTGTGTGCGATTTAAACAACTGTTTATAAGGTTAGGAAAGGATCCGTAGTTTCACAAATGTATAATTTAAAAAGAATTTTGAATGAAATCACAAATCCGAACACAATTAGAATGACCAAATGTTAAGTGAATGTAAATAGTGCAACGGTTCACACTGTTGGTGCAACGAGATTTAGATTTTTATATTGATAATCGACTAGATAAATATTCTGAATAAACATCACAATGATGAAATATTAAACTTAAGAAATGTTGAAATTTGGTCAATAAATATTTTTATTACACTTCGATAGTTATGAATATGCTCCAAATTTGGTAGCATGGCTGAATAGTTATTGAAGTAGTCTCAAGGAAGAACATGCGTTATTTCCCAATGTTTTTGGATGTAGAAAATAAGCCAATCTTAGTGGTTGGTGGGGGTGAGGTTGCTTGCCGTAAAGTCGATAGCTTACTACGAGCGGGAGCGGATGTGACTTTGGTGTCTCCCAAGGTAGCGCCTTACTTAAAGCAGCTTGTGGACGAGAACAAGCTTCACTGGGTTCAAAACTTTTACTCGTCACAGATCATATCGAAAAATTACTTGCAGGTTTGGGCCACAACAGACAACCCAAGCTTGAATCACCAAGTGTATAATGATGCGAAAAAACTGGGCATTTTAGTCAATGTGGTTGACGATCTTCCTTACTGCGACTTCATCACACCTTCGATGATAAATCGCGGCAGAATCCAAATTGCCATCTCTAGTGGCGGGGCATCACCTGTTTTAGTAAGAAATATCAGAGAAAAACTCGAAACGGTATTGCCACAAAACATAGGTTTGATAGCAGACTTCGGTGCATCAAAACGCAATTCAATCAAAGAGTCATTCCCAACCGTCGACGAGCGTCGTAAATTTTGGGAGCGTTTCTTGTCATCCAGCTTTATCGAGCAGGTGAATGACAGAGAGCAGTTAGAGTCTTACTACCAGCAAGCGCTAACCGAAGGCATTGATAGCGAAGGGCAGGTCACTTGGATTGAATTCGAGCAAGATGTCGAGCTGTTGTCTATGAAGGCTTTACGTTTGATGCAGGAGGCAGAGCTCGTACTTTCACCGAGCGATTGTCCATTTGAATTTATCGACCTGTGCCGCCGAGATGCAGAAAGAGAGAGCTACGCCAACAGCGGAGAGCTATCAACAAAGCTTGAGCAAGCAAGAGCAGAGAAATTACGAGTGTGTGTGTTTATTCCACCAGCAAGCGTAGAGTTTAATCTGTTGGTCGGCAAAGACCTAAAATTGTCAGCAGCCCAAGTACTCAGTTGAGGTAATTGCTTCTAGTTGAAATGAGAGCTTTCTGGTTGTTTGAAATCGGCTAGAGGCTCGGAATAAAACTAAAGCTGGACCAGATAAATAAAAAGCCACTTCAAAAGAAGTGGCTTTTTGCTATTTCAAACACGACATTGTGCTGATGAATGAGCAACCCAAATAGGCGGTCACTCAAACTCAAAAATTAGTCGCGGAAGTTGTCAAACTGGAAAGGTTGACCAAGTTCACCGCCGCGAACTAGAGCCATAACAGCTTGTAGGTCATCACGCTTCTTACCAGTAACGCGAACTTTGTCGCCTTGGATAGAAGCTTGAACTTTAACTTTGTTGTCTTTGATTAGCTTAACGATCTTCTTAGCGACATCAGTTTCAATGCCTTGCTTAAAGATAACCGTTTGGTGCCAAGTGCGACCTGTTTGGTCTGCCGCTTTCGCTTCCATCGCGTTAGGATCAACATTACGCTTCGTTAGGTTGCTGCGAAGGATATCGCGCATTTGCTTCAGTTGAAAATCGTCTTGAGCAGTCAATTTTACTGATTCATCTTTGTAATCAAAGCTTGCGTCAACGCCGCGGAAATCGAAACGAGTCGATAGTTCACGGTTTGCGTTGTCTACTGCGTTACGCAGTTCTACTGCTTCTACTTCAGAGATAATGTCAAATGATGGCATTGTGTTGTTTCCTTAAGCTAAGTTTCTATCTTTAATTGCTGTTGCAAGCATGTCTAGCATTGTTGCAGTATCTTCCCAGCTTAGGCATGGGTCAGTAATCGACTTGCCATATTCTAGGTTGTTAATGTCTGTCATTGGCTGGTTGCCTTCAATAATGAAGCTCTCTGCCATAATGCCTGCAATTTGGTTCTTGTTAGATTTAATTTGCTCACAAATGTCTTGTGCAACTTCTAACTGCTTACGGTGTTGCTTCTGACAGTTAGCGTGGCTAAAGTCTACAACCAAACGTTGAGGTAGATCGAATTCAGCCAGTTGCTTACATGCAGTATCTACAGATTCAGCGTCGAAGTTAGGGCCTTTATCGCCACCACGTAGAATAACGTGACCGTATGGGTTGCCAGAAGTACGGTAAACCGTCATGCGGCCGTTCTTATCTGGAGAGTAGAAGTAGTGTGAAGCATGTGCTGCACGAATTGCATCGATAGCAATCTTGATGTTGCCGTTGGTCGCGTTCTTGAAGCCAACAGGGCAAGACAGTGCAGAAGCCATTTCACGGTGAATCTGAGATTCAGTTGTACGAGCGCCAATCGCACCCCAAGTGATAAGGTCTGCAATGTACTGACCTGTGATCATATCAAGGAATTCAGTCGCGGTAGCTAGGCCAAGCTTGTTGATATCTAGCAGAAGCTTACGAGCTTTGTTCAAGCCTGTTTCAAGTGCGTATGAACCATCAAGGTTAGGATCTGTAATCAAACCCTTCCAACCTACAACAGTACGAGGCTTCTCGAAGTAGGTTCTCATTACAACGAACAGTTCATCTTTGTACTGGTCTTGAATTTTGCTTAGGCGCTCAGCGTAATCAAGTGCCGCATCTGTATCGTGAACAGAGCAAGGGCCTACGATAACTAATAGGCGGTTATCACGACCAGTTAGGATATCTTCGATTTGGCGGCGAGAATTTTTAATGCGCTCAGCAACGTCGTCAGTAATAGGGTGTGCATTGCCTAGTTCGGCAGGAGTTGGCATAGGACCCAGAGCTTGGGTTCTCAACTCATCAGTTTTTAATGGCATGTGATAGCTTTTTTATTCTATTGCGAAGTGGTTAAGATAACGGAATTGAACAGAGGAATAAACTCTATTGAGTCAAAGTTATCTCAGTTATTGCTAATATTCTTATTTTTATCAGCAGGCCAGCGTCAAATAAGGGATTTTCACTTGTATTAACAGGCAGCTATCGGTATTTTCGTTTGAACACAACATAAAAATGCTGGAGCAGCAATGACTCAAGAAAATCAAAGCACTTTGCACCCAGAACTCGTCTTAGGTGATGTGCTGCCTTCTTACAACGATAATAATAATTCTAACCACTTATACGTTTCATTATCAGAATTAGTGATGGATCGTGTCTTCTACCACCCAAGTATCGAGAGTCACTTAGATACTTTGACTGATATTGAAAAAACGTCTTTAGAAGCGATCCTTGGCGATAAAACAGTCGATGAGCATTTTGTTTCGACCTTAGTGATTGCCATTCAAGCTGCCGTTCAGCCAAATCACACTTCTGTTCGTATCGCATTAAGCAGTGCAGACAGCTATGGATTCCGTTCGCTGCTTGGCGGGAACTGTGAAGCAGAAGAGATTAACCCTGCACTAGGTGTTCGTGGCGTTGCTCGTTACGCGACACCAGAATACAGCAAGGCTTTCGCTTTAGAATGTCAGGTTATTAAGGCATTACGTGAGCAGGGCATCAACGTTGAAGTAGTTGTGCCTTACGTTCGTGCGTTAAGCGATGCCGCTAAGATTATTGACCTGCTTGCCGAGCAAGGGCTACCACGCGGCCTTAACGGTTTGAAAGTACTGTTCTCGTGCGATGTGCCGTCTGCAGTGCTACTGAGCGAACGTTTACTGCATTACTTCGATGGTGTAGTGGTAAACGTTGATAGCTTAGCGTCTTTCACTTTAGGCGTAGACAAACACAATGAAGCTCAGCAGCACGCTTTTGACCCACAAAACGAAGCGGTTATTACCTTGTTGGATATGATTGTTAAAGCAACCCTGAACGCGAAGAAGCCAGTGCTGCTAGTAACTCAAGGCTTAGTGGATTACCCACGTCTACAAGGTTACATAGCTGATCTTGAATGCGTAGAAACGGTCGTGACTGCGTAAATCGATTAGCTTGCCTGATAAGCCGACTTAAGGCGCTAAAGCTTTGAGAATGAAAGAGATATCATTATGCGATGATATCTCTTTTTTGTAACATTTTTTTGACATCTCTATCGCTAATCGATTAACTGGTCTGATGACTGATTTGACTAGGTAATCCGAATGTTGACCCCTCTACAAAAAGCAAATTTCTACTTAAGCATGTTTGGCTTTTTCAAAGTCCCACTTATCTGGTTGTGCCGACCAAAACTACTCGCGTTGGACAACCAACATGTTGAAGTGAAAATCCCGCTTAGAAGGCGTACTAAGAATCACCTTAACAGTATGTACTTTGGCGTTTTGGCTGTAGGTGCGGATGTCGCGGGTGGGTTTCTTGCGATGAGCAAATCTCAGCAGCAAGGTGAAAAGATCTCGTTGGCTTTTAAAGAGGTGACGGGTAACTTTTTGAAGCGCCCTGAAGGTGATGTGCATTTCACTTGTAACGACGGTGAGCTGATCAACACTATGCTGGCAGAAACCATGTCGACCGGAGAACGGGTCAATCAACCCGTAACCATTATCGCGACTTGCCCATCTTTACATGGTGACGAGCCGATGGCGGAGTTCACGCTTACGCTTTCAATTAAGAAAGTCCCTTCAAGAAAATAGCGATTAAATAATAGATTTTGGTTTAGAAGTCATGGGTAACGTTGAAGAGATAAAACAACGGTATGTGAATGGTTTCCACATACCGTTATAGAGAACTTTATAACGGCTCTATGACTCTTGAGTGATCTGCTCAATATCAACTATTTTTGAACGGTTCATAACGATCTTCCAACGGTAGTAGGTTGGTTCGTTATCATGGTTGTTCTCTTTAATGATCAGGTTGAGAAGATGACGCTTTTCTACTGATTCGCGGCTCACTTGTCCTTCATTCAAGCGGTAGATCTTGTTTGAGCCTTTATCCATCAACCGTGTCAGCGCTCTGAGGCTGATCGATAACGTTTCACGAGTCTCCTCATAACCACTCATAAAGGTCGATGTCGACATCTCAGTATGAGAGCGGTAATGCAAGATTTGCTCTTCACGTTGTACCACACGCTTTTTACGGATCGACTGAATGCGATCTGCAAGCTTAGAAAAATTTGCGTAGTCCAACCATTCCAGTTTATGGCCTACTGACTTGTTGGTCGTTGGATCATAGTAACGACGCTTCCATTTTGGCTTGCCTTTACGCAGCCAGCGCCAAAGGATGTCTCTCAAGTCATCTTTAAAGATCTCACGCAGTGCGTAAATGAAAGACATTGCCACGATGAAAGAGGCGGTAATCTCACCAAGAAAGTCACGAGCCAAGATCACAGTAGTGGTCACGACAACCATCACCAAACCGGTCGCGATGCCTTTCACGGCACGCTTAACGTTCTTACCCATCGACGTTGTCTTTTCTTTAAGCACGATAGGGTGTTCAATCAAACGACGCAGCAAACGCATCTTGTTACTCAAGCGGGTAACGTCCTCTCGAACTCTTGCTGAGTTGTAGCGGTTCAGTTTACGGTGCGCGGTCTCTTTATCACAAAGCGTTAAGAGTCTTTCTTTAATCGTTGAATACTCACTACCTCGTGGCATGTGTGAAACTAGCGATAGGAACTTTTGCTCGGTATACCAAGATAGGTAGTTATCGATATTAGCGTAGTAGCGCTTGAGATTTTCTTCGTAAGGGATGCTTCGGCGTAGCTTCTTCAAGATATCTAAAGCCAATTCAATGACTTCATCTACTTCATCAGCCGTTACGTCGTCACTATCAGTTTTATTTAAGCTGCTGACTGCTTTATCTAACGCGATAACATATTGGTAGGCAAACAGACTCAAACTGACACGATACTGTGTTGTAGATAAGCGTCCACGTTTTGCCAAGCGACTGTGTACCAAAGGTAAAAGTGTTTTGTCACTATAGTAGGCACGTTTTTGAGTGATTGAGCTGTAGAAAAAGGCACTTTCAGAAAGCACTTCAGGAGTCAGTCCAAGTTCACCGGGAATGAATAGATAAACGTCCATGTCGAGCTTTTTGGTCTTAGCCATGGCATGGTTAATTTTAAGTGTTATCGCATCTTGTTTATCAACGGTGATCAACGATGTCTCCTAGAATGTAAAAATATGAATGAAACTAGCGAAAGCATATCAGAGATCACGTATAATCTCCGCCAAATTTAAAGTAGAGACAACCTTGATGATTAATATTGGTCAAATAAACAACTTAGAAGTAGTAAAACAAGCAGACTTCGGTGTATTCCTTGACGCGAGCGACTATGGAACCGTGTTGCTGCCGAAACGATTTACTCCTGAAGGTGTTGAAATTGGTCAAAAGCTAGATGTTTTCTTATACATAGATTCTGACAACCAGATCGCTGCAACGACTGAAAAACCAATAGCTCAAGTAGGCCAGTTTGGTTTGATGACGGTTGAAGGTGTTAACAGCACTGGTGCATTCATGAGCTGGGGCGTGAAAGGTAAAGACCTTCTTGTTCCTTTCAGCGAGCAGCGTGGCCGTTTAAACGAAGGTCAGTCAATCTTAGTATATGTGTATATCGATAAAGCATCGAGCCGTATCGTTGGTACAACGAAGTTCAACAAATGGTTAGACAACACGTCTGCGACTTATAAGCAAAATGAGCAAGTCGATCTCATTATCGCTGAGCGCAGCCAGTTAGGTTACAAAGCGATCGTGAACGGTGAACACTGGGGTATGATTTTCCCATCTGACATCATCGGTAAGCTGTTCATTGGTAAAACACTAAAAGGCTACATTAAAAACGTTCGTGAAGAAGACGGTAAGATTGATTTGTCTCTTCAGAAGGTTGGTGTGGCTAAGATGGATGACTTAAGCACTAAGGTTCTTGACCTGCTTGAGAAGAAAGGCGGTTACCTGCCTTTGAATGATAAGTCTTCTCCTGAAGTTATTTTCTCTGCATTCAGAACCAGCAAAGGTACGTTCAAGAAGACAATTGGTGGTCTATACAAATCTGGCAAGATCACTATCGACAAAGAAGGTATCAGCTTAGTTAAGTAAGCGGTCCTTTCGGTCAAAAAAAAGCCCAAACCTTCCTGTTTGGGCTTAGGGGAAAGGGCTCCGAAGAGCCTACGCTAATCGTTTTAATCTTTTGACTGTTAGATTGAAGTCTAGTTTAGATTCTCTAAAGTGCGATTTTTCTTTTTGGAAATAGTGACTTGAATTGATATTTATATAATTAGCTGTTGATTTACAAGCGCTCGCACACTGAGTTATATGGCCGATAGAATAGAAAAAGCCCAAACAATTAACGTTGTTTGGGCTTTTTGTTTATTAAGGTGTACTCAGTGCGAACGCTTTTAGAAAAGGTTCTTATCGCGCACGAGTTCGCGTGGTAAACCGTTCTTCACTCGGTTGCCAACCCACTTACCAAGGCCGATGATTGCACCATTGTACTTCACTAGTACTTCACCTTTTCCTGACAAGTTTTCAGGGCGAACATCGCGGCCCATGAACCATTCACGAGCATCTTCAATACTAAGCTCTACAACATTAGCTTCATTACCTGTTGCGAGCGTTGTCGCTACTTGGTGCTGCCAGCGGTAACCTTTTTTATGGGTTTCAGCGATCTTGATTCCCATGCGAGAAAAACGGAACTCACCGATCATCGGCTCTAGCGCTTCTGGGAATAGCCAAACGTCTTTGTCGCGAATCCAAACCTGAGTATCGCTTGGCAATTCGATATCGAGAGTACTCATTAGTTGTTCAGCGACTTCTTGCTGAGTTTTCTTTAATGCTTTTTCAAATGGGAATTTACCCATACGTTTTTTAACTTCTGGTGGAGTAACAGACGCTAGTTTACGGATACGTGCAACAAAGAAACCTTCAGAGTCATAGACCTGTGGGAAGATGTGAAGAAAGCCTTCTTCTGTCGTGGTTGCTTTTGCGTTGTCGAATAGTGATTCCAGAGATTCGAATTCAACCGCATCACCAAAGGTTTCTTTTAGGTGATGACACACTTGTTGGTTCTCTTCGGTGCTAAGCGTACACGTTGAGTAAACCAAAACACCATTAGGTTTAAGAGCATGGAATGCACTTTCAATCAGATCTTTTTGCGTGTCGGCAATGTCGACCACTGATTGATACGTCCAGTTCTTCATCGCATCGGCATCTTTACGAATGGTGCCTTCGCCAGAGCAGGGTGCGTCTAGCAACACAGCATCAAACTGTTCTGGTAACCAACCACCAAAAACTCGACCGTCAAAGTTACTTAGAGCGGCATTACGAACGCCACAACGTTCGATGTTAGCGTGAAGGACTTTCACACGGCTTGCTGCATACTCATTGGCAACCAATACACCGCGATTATTCATTAGCGCAGCGATTTGCGTTGTTTTAGAGCCGGGTGCAGCCGCAGTGTCTAGCACCGCTTGGTAATCACCTTCGCCTTGGAAAAGTGCCGAGGGTGGCATCATCGAGCTGGCTTCTTGGATGTAGAAAAGACCAGACATGTGTTCTGCCGTATTACCTAGTGGCGCTTCACTTTCGTCCGCTGTAATCCAAAAGCCCGTTTCACACCAAGGTACAGGTTCCAGTTCCCAGCCTTTCTCTTTTGCTCGTACTAGGAAATCTTCAACACTGATTTTCAATGTATTGACTCGAATACTTTTACGAAGTGGTTTTTGGCATGACGCAACAAAAGAAGCCATATCTAGGTGACTAGGCATGATTGCTTCGATGTGCGTTAGGAATTCTTCAGGAATATATACGTTAGCGTGCAAAAGAGTATCTCGATTTATTGCATTAATGCGGGGAGTTTAAAGCAAAATGAGGCCGTCCTAAACCATATTTGCAGCAAACAACAAAAATGCAGCCTAATGGCTGCATTTTGATGAAGAATTAATCTTCTTGAAACGTCAGGGGATTCTCTCTATGGGCGAGGAATTGCGGTTCTCCATGATTTCCACTCATCTTCGGCTTGAGGATAGAGGTAGAAAGACTGATCTTCGCTTGCTACTGGTTGAAGTTCATTTGTCGGTGGCGTTGAGAATGTAATACCACCTCTTAACAAGCTGTCTACCGTTCCGGCTTTGATGTTTGCGCCTGACAGGCCGATAGAGACATCGACGCCCGACACGTTCCAGAACACGGTGTTTGCGCGGATTAGATACGCGTAGTCAGGTTCTATTTGAATCGTAGATATGATGCGATCAGCAAACTCGCCCAGCTGAACATCTATAACACTGCCAATTTCTAGTTCACGGAATAGGATAGGTGTACCTTCAGATACTGAGCCGCGCGTTTCGCTTTGCAGTTGGAATATCTTGCCTTCAGGCTGCACAGGTCCTTTGCTAAGCTCAAATTTCGTGTTTCTTTCACCTTTGCCCGGGTCTACGTTGATGTGTTTAGAGAGCAGCGCAGAGACGTTTTTGATGCCATTAAGGCCAATCTCAGGTTCTGCCAACCAGAAGTGACTGTTCGTCACGGCAATCTTGTCGACGTACTCAGGTAAAATACGCGCAGTAATTTCAATGCCGCCCTTGTTGAAGTTCGGAATCACCAAAGTAACCTCACCAACAGTGACACCTTGATATTTGATCGCCATGCCCTTGTTGACTTCTTGATCGCCAGAAGAGGTGATAGTAATCGCGCGGCCAAATTTTCGAGCAGATTTTGAATCTTTGTAAAGCTTCCACACGTCACCAAGTTTGTTGTCGATTCCCGGCAGAGAGTCAAAAGCAATACCGCCTTGGATAAGGGTTTTAACTGGTGCCGCTTTAATGCTGATACCCGATAGCGACGCATCAACCTCAACGCCTGATCGGTTCCAGAAAACAGTGTGCTTGTTGAGTAAGTGCGTGTAACGATTTTCGATTGTGACTTTGATTCTTACGCCACCGTCGGCAAGCTGAAAATCAGAAATACTACCCACTTGTAGGTTGCGGTAGAGGAGTGGACTGCCTTTAGAAATTGAAGGTAACTCACTGGCAAACAAAGAAAGTGTCTTTGAACCAGACTGATTAAACTTAGCAATTTCTGCTAACGACTTACTTTGGAAAAGTTGGTAGTCCGTTCGAGCTTCAGATTTACCTTCACTCACAAAGCTAATCGAGCCGGTAAGAAGCTGTTTTGCTGGTGGGACCGTAACACTCAAGCCTGATTCGGTTAGCTCTGCAGTCGCACTACCTGTCACAAAGAAACGGTTGTGGCTTTTGATAAGGTGCGCATACTCATTATCGATAAGTGCATCCATGAAGACTTCGTGTTTTTCAGAGCCCGTACCAACACCATCAACTAATCCCACATGGATGATAGAGCCAACGGCAATGCCTTTGTAGAGAAGTTGTGTACCGACATCTAACCCGAACGAATTGTTCGACGTTAAGCGAATCGCAACGGATTTCTCTTGTTCCTGACTGAATTCATTTTTGCGGATTGCAGTAAATCGACGCGCCTTTTCACCTTCACCCGGTACCAAGGTTAAAAAGTTACCTGTCACTAAATTGGCAATGTTTTTCATGCCAGTAAGCGACAGTTCAGCCTCTTCTAGAACGAATTTACTGCCGCTGTTTAAAAAGTCACTGAATGCCGGTTGGATAGCGGCAGATGCAACGACGTTTTCACGCCCTTCACTTAGCGATAAATCAGTGATTTGACCGATTTCAATGCCGCGATACATGATCGGAGCACCCGTTGCACTGATTTTATTATCATCGGGAACGGCAATCTTGATAGGGATACCTCGACCCGCTGTTTTCAGATCTGGGTAGAGTTTGAACTTAGTATTCATCTCAACCGGTTGGCCTTCTCCTGGAGAGTCGACCGCAATTGAACCGCCAAGCAATGCACTTAGGCTCTCTAAGCGAACATCAACACCAGAAAAGCCAATACTGGCACCTAAGCCACTGACATTCCAAAAACGGCTTTGGTCGGTAATGATATGGCTGTATTCATCTTTAATCGACGCTTGAATCGTAACGGATTTCGCGTTGTCGTTTAACTGGTAGTTGTAAACCTCACCAATTGGGATTTTACGGTAAACGATTTGAGAACCAACAGATACGCCACCCAGATCTTTGGTCGTCAGTGAAATATTCAAACCTTCAGAAGCCAGTAAATCAGAAGGGGAGGATTCTAACGCTTGGAAAATGGTTTCTGGGTCTTGTTTGGTTTCGCTCGGGTGGATAGCAATATAGTTACCTGAAACAAGTGCGTCTAATCCTGAGATACCCGACAAACTTGCTGTCGGTTTTACAAGCCAGAAACGAGTGCCTTTTGAGAGTAGCTTCTTCGCTTCAGGGTAGATGTCTGCATCGACATAGATGCTCGATAGATCTTTGGATAAAGTGATGTCGCGCACCATACCCACTTCTAAGCCTTGGTAACGAATCGTTGTTCGACCTGCGACTAAACCTGCGGCATCTGAGAAGTATATTTGCACACGTTGCCCAGCATCGTGTATCGATTTCATGACCAACCAACCGGCTAAGGCGACGGTTAATATCGGCAGAATCCACAAAGGGGAGATGCCTTTGTTTTTCCTTACTTCTGGTGAATATGACGTTTGTGATTGGTTATCGTTGTTCATTCACTGACTCATCTTTAGAGGTGTAGTTATCCCAAATTAGCCTAGGATCTAAGCTTTCCGCTGCTAGCATCGTGAGAACAACTACGACGCCAAAAGCGACTGCACCATAACCTGGTGTAAAGTTTAAAATTTGCCCGCGGTCGACCAAGGTCATCATGATCGAAATAACGAACAGATCCATTACCGACCATTTCCCCACCCATTTCACGATGAAATAGATGGTCATACGTTGCCTGTGGTAAACGGCGCGCTTCATCTTGATACAGATTAAGATGTACGCGAGGCCCAGTATTTTCGCGACTGGCACGACGATACTGGCAATGAAAATGATCGCAGCGATGCCATACATATCGCTATTAATCAGCGAAGCGACACCGGAAATGATGGTGTCTTCTAGCCTTTGACCGTTGGTAATAAGAATAGAAATAGGAATGACATTGGCTGGCACGATAGCCACGGATGCGGCAAATAGCAGAGCCCAAGTTTTCTGTATAGAGTAGGGCTTGCGGTGGTATAAGTCATGGTGACAACGCACACAAGTATGACCGTCAGGCTGAGATAGGTGACAGTTGTGACAGTGTACGTTCTTACTCTCAGCAAAAGAGTATTCGGATTCTTTTGCCCAAGCTTCCCAGTAGCGACGTACACTGATACGGCTTACTAGTAATACGCTGAAAAGCTGCAGAAGAATCAGGCCAATCAAACCAGGGCCGACGAAAATGTCAGAGTAATCTTGCAGTTTGAAACATGAGACCGCCAAACTTACCAGAAACACATCCAACATCATCCAATGTTTGAGAGTCTGAATAATGGCTAATGCATAACGAAAGGGGGTGAAGATCTTAAGACGCAGTGATGCATGAGTGATGAGTACCGAGGTGCACACGAGCAACGGAGCGATCGAACTGCAGAACAGGATCAGCAAACCAAGTAGAGGAAAGCCTTCGCCCATTAAGGTAAAAACACCCGATGGTAACGTCGCGGGTATCATGACGCCAATCAGGCGAATACTGATGAATTCAAAAAAGTGCGATGGGATAAACAGCAATAAGCAGGTAATTGCGATTGCTAGGTTTCCAGAGAGGCTAGGGGTACCGCCTCTATAAAGCTGAGTTCCGCATCTTGGGCAGTAAGCTGATTTCCCTAAAGGGATGTCCATTTTATCTACGGGAAGTTCGCAGCCCTGGCAAAGACGCACTGAGCTGCTGTCGCATTGGTGTTTTGTTGATAAAGGGTTGGTTACGGATGGGGAGGTCACGCGACCTCCCAAGTTGAAACGTAAGTTAGGTTAGCAACCCGACTTAAAGACTCAGAGCCACAAACATCAGGCGTGCGATTGCACACTGCCGTAGAGTGTTTGATAGAGTCCTTGTTGTTCAACCAATTCACCATGTGTTCCCGTCTGTGTGACTTGTCCATCTTCTAAAACATAGATTAGATCGGCTTGTTTCACCGCTGATAATCGATGAGCCACTATCAAAGTTGTGCGATCTTTCAAAAACTCGCTCAACGCTTTATGCAGTGCTGACTCTGTTGCTGTATCGAGTGCAGATGTCGCTTCATCAAGAATAACAAACTTAGGATTGCTCAGCACCATACGAGCTATTGCTAAGCGTTGTCGTTGACCACCAGACAGTCGAACGCCATTCCTACCAATTTGTGTATCTAAGCCATTGCTCAGTTGCTTGATGACATCTTGCATTTGAGCGACTTCAAGCGCACGCCACAACGACATTTCGTCGTATTCAGCACCAAGGGTCAGATTATGCCTTAATGTATCGTTAAAGAGTATAGGTTGTTGTAAAACAACGGCAATTTGATTGCGTATTACATCAAAGCTGATGTCATCGGTTGTTTCACCGTTATAGCGAATGCAACCTGAGTCTGCTTGGTAAACCCCAATCAGCAACTGGATTAACGTAGATTTACCCCCTCCACTCGCACCGACCAAAGCGACTTTTTTACCTGCAGGGATGTGCAGCGATAGCCTATTTAAAACAGTGTTTTCTAATGTGTAAGAGAATGTAACGTCTTCGATGTCAACTGTCACTTCTTGATCTTCAGTAAATGGGTTCACTTTACTGATAGGGCGCTTCTCTTCTTCTAACTGAAGAAGATCGTTGATGCGTTGTAGTGCCGCTTTCGCGCTATACCAAGAGAATTGAATCCCTAGTAGCTCTTGGACCGGGCCTAACATGAACCACAAGTAGCCAAATACCGCGAAAATCTGACCAATGGTTAAGTCACTGAATAACACCATTAGCATAGCGACGGCACGGAAAAGCTCGAAACCTAGTAAGAACAGCAGAAACGAAACACGGCCAGCAGCTTCAGATTGCCAAGCGTATTTGTCTGCATCGATTCTTACTTGGTTTGCTTGAACCTTAAGTTCATCGAGAAAGATACGTTCTTTATTCGCCGCACGCAGTTGGTAAATGCCGTCTAAGGTTTCCACCAAACGGTTTTGAAAGCGCTCGAAAGATTGGTTTTCGTATTTCTTAAGGTGTTTGACCCTGCTGCCTAGTTTACGGGAGAAATAAATTACAACAGGATTGACCAATAAAATGAACAATCCTAAACGCCACTCTAACCACAACAGCACGATCGCTGTCCCGAACACGGTCAGGAAGCTGATGATAAATTTAGAAAGAGTCGAGCCAATGAACTTATCTATTGTCTCTATGTCTGTTATTAGGTGGGAGTTAATACCGCCACTGCCTTTGGTTTCGTATTGTCGAATACTGATGCGGCCAAGCTTATCTATCATCTTGCTGCGCATTTGATAGGTAATTGTTTTGGACACAAGCGTAAACTGGCGCCCTTGCAGAATGTTCAGCGCTTGGCTAACGGAGCGCATGATAATCACTAACAACAAAGTTAGTGCTATATAGCCAGTCGGTGTTTGTAATGAAGATGGAAGTAGGTGGTTCATCATCTCTAAGCCTGAAGCGGGCTTATCAAGTAATACTTCATCAACCATTAATGGCATGAGCAACGGGATAGGGACACTAATGAGAGTTGCAAATATGGCAATAATGTTAGCAAACAGTAATTTGGACTTGTGTTTTTTTACTTGAGTTATTAACCAAGAACGGCTAATAGTGTCTTCTGAATTGTTCATTGTAATGAGAATAAGTCCTATTTAGTTTGATGGCCGCATTCTACTGCGTTCTCTTGATAATGGAAGTCTCAATTTAATTGGAAGTTAATATGAAAATAGAACATTACCAACGCTTAACCAAACAAGCCGTTGCATTAATTGAATCAGAAACCGATCTAACTGCTAATCTTGCTAATATCAGTTCATTATTATTCATGGAATTGGATGGCTTGAATTGGGCGGGTTTCTATTTAATGAAGCAGGATCAAGCTAAGGAAAAAGACGAACTTGTACTGGGTCCTTTCCAAGGTCAACCTGCTTGTGTGCGAATTCCGGTAGGGCGTGGAGTGTGTGGAACTGCGGTTGCGACGAATACAGTTCAGCGCATTCATGATGTTCATGAGTTCGAAGGTCACATCGCTTGTGACGCTGCAAGTAACTCAGAAATCGTTATTCCGTTCTCGATTGGCGGAAAAATCGCGGGCGTTCTTGATATTGATAGCCCAAATGTTGGTCGTTTTTCTCAAATTGACGAGGACGGATTGACATTTTTCATGGCAGAAGTGGAAAAGCTGCTTAATTCGCACGCGAACAAGGCATAAATTATTCTCTTACTGTGGTTTTTCCCAAGCATCTCTCTATAATACGTAAAAATATTTTCTTAATGCTCGCGGAAAACCGCAAAAACCAGGAACCCACATGGAAAACACTGAAAAGTTAAAAAACAGCAAAGAAGTTATCGCATATATTGCTGAATGTTTCCCTAAATGCTTTACTCTAGAAGGTGAAGCGAAGCCACTTAAAATTGGTATTTTTCAAGATCTTGCTGAACGTCTAAATGAAGACGAAAAAGTAAGTAAGACTCAGCTTCGTGCAGCGTTAAGACAGTACACATCATCATGGCGTTACCTGCACGGCGTAAAAGCTGGCACAGAACGTGTTGACCTAGACGGCAACGCGTGTGGCACACTAGAAGAAGAGCACGTTGAACACGCTAAAGCTACACTTGCAGAAAGCAAAGCGAAAGTTCAGGCTCGTCGTAAAGAACAAGCACAAAAAGCTCGTGAAGAAGGCAAAGCGAAACCTAAGGCGAAGAAAGCTCAACAGCCTCGTCGTCAAGCGCCTAAAGCACCAAAAGTAGAAAAGCCTGTAGAAACACGCGCTTTGAACGCTGACGAATTCATCGCTGGCAAAGAAGTAAATGTGAACATGGGTAAAGGAAACATGGCTGCGACCATTGTTGAAATCAATAAGGAAGATGTGCGTGTTCAGTTAGCAAACGGCCTACAAATGGTTGTTAAAGCGGAGCACTTGCGCGCTTAAAGGAGATACTCCTACGCATGAAATGCCGTTCAAAATTGACACTGATTGCTGCTAGTTTTTGGCTAGCAGCTTCAGCTCAGGCTCTTGAAGCCAAATTAGATCAGGACGATTTACCTCTACTCGCTCCTGAGGTCCAACACGAAACTGCTAGTAAACGTGTTACTTCTCGATTTACTCGTTCTCACTATAAACACTTCAATCTCAACGATGATTTCTCTCAAGCTATCTTTAATCGTTACTTAGAGATGCTGGATTATAATCGTAATATCTTCACTCAAGCTGATATTGACTCTTTCGCTGCGTCATCTACACAAATTGATGATCAACTGAAAGCAGGCAATAACCAGATTGCATTCGATGTTTATAATTTGTCTATGCAGAAGCGTTTTGAACGTTTTCAATATGCATTGTCTTTGCTAGATACAGAGATTAAGTTTGATACCGATGAAAGTATTGAGCTCAATCGTAGTGAAGCGGAATGGCCAAAAGATATCGCTGAAGTGAATGAGCTTTGGAGAAAACGCGTTAAATACGATGCGTTGAATCTAAAACTTACTGGTAAAGAGTGGCCAGAGATTCAAGAAGTTTTGGAAAAGCGTTACAACAATGCGATGAAGCGTATTACGCAATCGCACAACGAAGATGCTTTCCAAATCTACATGAACGCATTCGCGCGAGAAGTTGATCCGCACACCAGTTACCTTTCTCCAAGAAATGCAGAGCAATTCCAATCCGAGATGAATCTATCTCTAGAAGGTATTGGTGCTGTACTTCAGATGACAGACGACTACACCGTTATTCGATCTTTAGTTGCTGGTGGCCCTGCGTCAAATAGCAAACAATTGAGTGATGGAGACCGCATTGTTGGTGTTGGTCAAGATGGCGAAGAAATTGTTGATGTTATCGGGTGGCGTTTAGACGATGTAGTACAACTTATTAAAGGCCCTAAAGGGACCAAAGTTAAGCTACAGATCTTGCCAGATGGTAAAGATGAAAAAAGTCACGTTGTCACAATTGTTCGCGATAAGATTCGTTTAGAAGACCGCGCTGTTAAATCAGAAGTGATCGAGAAAGACGGCAAGAAAATTGGTGTATTAGAAGTACCAAGTTTCTACGTTGGCCTTTCTAAAGATACCGATAAACTGATCACCGAGCTTAAAGAGCAAGGTGTTGAAGGTATTATTGTTGACCTCCGAAACAACGGTGGTGGTGCACTGACTGAAGCAACTGAACTCTCTGGTTTGTTTATCAAAGAAGGACCTGTTGTTCAGGTTCGTGATAGCTACGGTCGTGTCAAAGTGAACAGCGATACTGATGGTCAAATCAGTTACCAAGGCCCGTTAACGGTATTGGTGAATCGCTACAGTGCTTCGGCATCTGAGATCTTTGCAGCAGCGATGCAGGATTACGGTCGTGCAATCATCCTAGGTGAAAACTCTTTCGGTAAAGGTACGGTACAACAACATCGTTCTTTGAATCATATCTATGATTTGTTCGATAAAGAGTTGGGCTACGTTCAATACACAATCCAGAAATTCTACCGAATCAATGGTGGCAGTACGCAAAACAAAGGTGTAGTACCTGATATTGCTTACCCAACGCCAATAGACCCGGCAGATACTGGTGAAAGTGTTGAAGACAATGCTCTACCTTGGGACAGCATTGATAAAGCAAACTACTCAGTGTTACAGCGTAACGATGAGCAAATTGCTGCTTTAACAGCTCAACACCAAGCTCGTATTGCGACAGACATGGAATTTGGCTTTATCGCGCAAGATATTGAAAAATATAAGGCAGATAAAGACGATAACGACCTTTCTTTGAATGAAAAGGTACGTCAGCAAGAGAGCGATGATGCGGATGCGCTTCGTCTAGATCGTATCAATCAACGTCAAAAAGCCGCTAAGTTAGAGGCATTTAAAACGTTGGATGATATTCCAAAAGACTACGAAGCCCCGGATGCTTATCTTGATGAATCAGTTGCTATCATGCTGGATATGATCAAGAAATAAACAAAATACCTGTTATAAGGTGATTGTTTAAAGACGTACTATTTGAAAAGCGAGCTTAGGCTCGCTTTTTTTGTACCTGTGTTCTTGCCTCGAATAATGTCATGTTAACGGCATGCTTCCTCGCTTTTTAACTTGCTGCAGAACCACTGTTATTTGATTTTCGGCTGTGAAGTACACTGTAAAAATAACTAAACTTAAGTATTATTTTTCGAGTGATAATGACATTTAAGTTACTTCGCACTTAAAATTTAGTGACTTAGATCATATTTTTTCGCTTTCTATTCATTACGTGCCTAAGCTTAAAGAAAACGAGGGGACGCTTATGAAATGGATTCTACTATTTTTATCTTGTTTAAGTTTTGTGGCTTTTGGGAGCGAGGTCGCTTCGAGTAACCAACAATCAAAAAGTGATAGTAATCTATCTCATTTTGACCTTCCTTTGCTGCTTGGTGATTGGTATTTGATGAATCCTGATCCTGAGCAAGGCACTGAAAACTTTAGAGCGATCAAGCTCACTCTTGATTCAAACTACTCATTCACTATCGATATCCAAAAGAAAGACTACAGTGTCGATCATTGGGAAGGTTTGTATAACGCCAATGAAGACACGATTATTTTGGGTTTGAATACCTCAGAACCTCAGGTTTACGCGTACAGCAGTAATCACAACATGCTGAATCTTAACGGTGTTATGTTCACTAAGGCCTTGCCAAATGCATTGGCGGGAATCTGGTCAAGTGCCCAACTGTCTGGAAGCGATCTACGTGCGAGTAACATTCAAAAAATGGATTTAGTGCTTCAGCCGGACTTTATATTCATGTTCCGAGTATCAGATGAAGAAGGTGGTGAAGTCATTCGTCGCGGGGTGTATTACACAGAAGGCGATCAACTAGTGTTACTTTATGAGAACGGTGAACACGGCACTCGATATACACTGAACAGCGATGTGTTAACGCTGCAAGGTGAAGAGGGAGATATGTTTGCGGTACTCAATCGCATTCGATAATCGTGAGTTTTAGCAGTAACGGCGTACTCGTTGATAATATTGTGCACAGTTCATTTCTTAGGCGTTCCTGTCTGATTTGATTGATAAAATAGCAAAACATGGAGGCATTTTCTTACAATGCCTCCTTTTTTTAATATTCCCCTTGTTTTATTGGCGCTCAACCTTTAGATATATACAGTTAAAAAATAATTACGTATAACGATCAAAAGGAACCCGTCATGGCACATACACCTCAAGCCAAGTATCGTAAAGATTATCAATCACCATCTCACACGATTTCTGAAATCGATCTTACTTTCGATTTGTACGACTCAGCATCCATTGTTACGGCTGTTTCTAGTGTTAAGCAGGAGAAAGACAGCACGACATTAGTACTTGATGGTGAAGGCTTGAAGTTGGTTTCTGTTTTGGTAGAAGGTAAAGAGTGGACTCAATATGAACAGTCTGAAACTCAACTTACGCTGAATGACCTTCCAAAAGAATTTACTCTAACCATCGTTACCGAAGTTAACCCTGAAGGGAACAGTGCACTTGAAGGCTTGTACAAGTCGGGTGGCGCGTTCTGTACTCAATGTGAAGCTGAAGGTTTCCGCCGTATCACTTACTACATGGATCGCCCAGATGTGTTGGCGAAATTCACTACAACGGTAATTGCAGACAAAGCAGAGAACCCATTCTTATTAAGTAATGGTAACCGTGTAGATGAAGGTGAAGCTGAAAACGGTCGTCATTGGGTGAAGTGGCAAGACCCACATCCAAAACCAGCGTACTTGTTTGCTTTAGTAGCGGGTGACTTTGATGTACTTCGTGACGCATACACTACACAATCGGGTCGTAAAGTTGACCTAGAAATCTTTGTTGATAAAGGCAATCTAGACCGTGCGAGCCACGCGATGGTTTCTTTGATCAACTCAATGAAGTGGGACGAAGAACGTTTCAACTTAGAGTACGACTTAGACATCTACATGATCGTAGCCGTTGATTTCTTCAACATGGGTGCGATGGAAAACAAAGGCTTGAACGTATTCAATTCGAAGTTCGTTCTAGCAAACGACCAAACTGCAACGGATACAGATTACCTAGGTATTGAAGCAGTAATCGGCCATGAATATTTCCATAACTGGACCGGTAACCGAGTGACTTGTCGCGATTGGTTCCAGCTGAGCTTGAAAGAAGGCTTAACCGTATTCCGCGATCAAGAGTTCTCATCTGATCTTGGCTCTCGCGCAGTAAACCGAATCAACAATGTTCGTATTATTCGCGGGCCACAATTCGCTGAAGACGCAAGTCCGATGTCTCACCCAATTCGTCCAGAAAAAGTGATAGAAATGAATAACTTCTACACATTGACTGTGTACGAAAAGGGCAGTGAAGTGATCCGAATGATCCACACATTGTTGGGTGAAGACGGTTTCCAAAAAGGCATGACGCTTTACTTCGAACGTCACGATGGTACGGCTGCAACATGTGAAGACTTCGTCGCGGCAATGGAAGATGCGTCGGGCATCGACCTATCTCAGTTCCGTTTATGGTACAGCCAATCTGGTACGCCGACGCTGTCTGTTGAAAGTAAGTACGACGCAGAGAAGAAACAGTACACGTTAACAACTCGCCAAGTAACAGCGCCAACTCATGAGCAAACGGAAAAGCAGGCTCTGCATATTCCTCTTGATATCGAGCTGTACACAGCTGCGGGTGAAGTTGTTGAGTTACAATGTAACGGTAAGCCAGTTCATAATGTATTAGATGTGAAAGAAGCAGAGCAAACGTTCGTGTTTGAAAACGTTTCTGAGCAACCGATCCCATCATTACTTCGTGAATTTTCAGCGCCAGTGAAACTGGAGTACAACTATTCAGATGAAGAACTGATCTTCCTAATGGTAAATGCACGCAATGAGTTCTCTCGTTGGGATGCGGGTCAAATGCTATTAGCGAAGTACATCCGCAGTAACGTTGAGAAGGTTCAAAAGGGTCAAGCGTTTGAGCTTTCTGATTCTGTTGTTGATGCATTCCGTGGCGTACTGCTGAGTGATTCACTAGAGCCTGCGTTTATTGCAGAAATGCTCTCTCTACCAAGCCACAATGAAGTATCAGGTTGGTATGAGCGTGTTGATATTGATGCGGTCGCATCGGTTCTTAACTCGATGAAAGTTACATTAGCTGCAGAACTTGAAGACGAGTTAGCGGCGGTTTATCACAGCCACGCACTAACAGAATACACGATCGATCACGATTCGATTGGTAAGCGTACTCTACGTAAAGTTTGCTTAAGTTACTTAGCTCATACTGGGCAGGGTAATGACTTGGTTGTTGCGATGTATCAACAAGCGAATAACATGACAGATACGATGGCAGCAATGGGCGCGGCAAACAGTGCACAACTACCATGTCGTGAAACCTTGATGGTGGATTACAGTGACAAGTGGAAACACGATGGTCTTGTTATGGATAAGTGGTTTGCATTGCAAGGTACAAACCCAAGTTCAAACGCACTTGAAGTGATCAAAGCGTCGATGTCGCACCAGGCGTTCAGTTTGAAGAACCCGAACCGTACCCGTAACTTGGTCGGTTCATTCTTAAACATGACCCCGGTTCAATTCCACGACAAGTCTGGTCAAGGCTATGCATTTGCTGGCGAGATCTTACGTGAGCTAAACAGCAGCAACCCACAAGTGGCTTCACGTCTGATTGACCCGCTACTTAAGTTCCGTAAGTACGATGATGAACGTCAAGCTCTTATCAAAAAAGAACTAGAGACGTTAAAGAACATGGACAACCTAGCAAAAGACTTGTTTGAGAAAGTGACGAAAGCACTAGAGGCTTAAGTCAGCGCGCATTCAGGTAACTGTTTGCTAATAAGCGGTTTACTAATAAACTGTTTGCTACAACGAAAGGTCATCAGTGGTAGAGAATATCTGCCACTGATTTTTTGTTTCTGGTTCATCGAATTTTCGATAAGCTAGAGCAGCTTCAAGTTCAGTTTCACCGTCAGACATCTAAAAGTGCCAAAAAACACTGGCACTGTATATTTATACAGGTATCGTATGAATCGCTATATTTTCCAACTTAACATCTCATATCAGCAGTTTTTGGCCAGCTATTCTGGTACGGCAAGTAAAGTTCAAGTGATAACAACAACAGGTTTACGCTTACAGTTACCTGCAACTCGATTTAGACCATTTCTTACACAAATAGGGGTTAGAGGGCAGTTTAGGCTGACAACTGACCAAAAAAATAAGTTTATTAAGTTAGAAGCTCTGTAAACCTTGGCATGCCTAGTGAGTTAAAAGGAATCTTAATCACATAATCAAACATTTCACCTCTTACCACCTCCAAAACAATTAACTATTTCTCAATAATGCTTTTACAATAAATGAATGCATTACCTTTGCTTAACTCGTTAGTAGAAAAGCGCTCAACGGCACGTTTCAAACACCAGATTAAGTGATCCCCCTAATAATAAAATATAATTCTAATTGTGGAGTGTGACTATGACCGCACGTGAAACTGTGGTTCCAGTTTTACTTGAAAAAGTTTACAAGCTGATTCAAGACAAACTTGACCTTGCTCATCGACCTCTCGTAACTCAACTTGCTCAACACTTGTTTAGTAACGTTTCTCACGACGATCTAACTCAGAGAAACGAATCCGATTTATATGGTGCTGTAGTTAGCTTATGGCATCACATCAATGAAAAGAAAGCCGACGAAATCTCTGTACGCGTATTCAACCCGACGGTAAGTCGTCAAGGTTGGCAGTCTACTCATACTATCGTTGAGATAGTCGTTCCAGACAGTCCATTCCTTGTTGATTCCGTAAAAATGGCATTGACTCGCCTAGACCTTTCTTCTCACCTTATGCTTCATAACCCAACACAAATCTCTCGCTCAGATAAGGGCAGTGTTGTCGGTGTAAGCAATAACGAAGGTGCATTCCAATCGCTTTTCCATATCGAAGTTGACCGTCTGAGTAGTAAAGCTGAAATGACAGCACTTAAAACGGAGTTGCTGGATATCTTTACCGACACTAGCTTAGTCGTGAACGATTGGTTGAAGATGGTTGAAAGACTTGAAGAAGTGACCAATCAAGTTGAACAGCAAAAAGAGAGCATTCCAGTAGACGGCCAGCGCTTTGATGAAACGTTGGCGTTTCTTCGTTGGTTAGGCCAACACAACTTTACATTCATGGGTTATAAGGAATATGACCTAGTTTCAGTTAACGGCGACACTGAGCTGCAACCGACCAAGGAGCAAGGTCTTGGTTTGTTTGCGAACTCAGACCGTGTACGTAACGTTAAGTTATCTGAGTTTTCTGATTCGGCACGCCTTGAAGCGAAAAAGCCTTATGTTCTTATCGTAACCAAGGGCAACACGGCTTCACGCATTCACCGCCCAGCTTACAATGATTACATTGGTATTAAGAAGTTCGATAAGAACGGTAAGGTCATTGGTGAGCACCGCTTTACTGGTCTTTACACATCTGCCGTTTATAACCAAACCGTTGAAACGATTCCTCTTGTTCGTGAGAAAGTAGAGCGAATCTTAGATGCGAGTGGTTACCGTGAGGGTTCATACTCTTACAAAGCTTTGCACAACATTCTTGAAAATTACCCACGTGATGAACTGCTTCAAGCACGAGAAGAAGAGCTACTTGAAGTGGGTACCGGTGTGGTTCAAATGCAAGATCGCGATCTCCTGCGTCTGTTTGTTCGCAAAGACCCGTTTGGTCGTTTCTTTAGCTGCATGGTTTACGTGACAAAAGATCGTTACAACACTGAGCTTCGTCGCCAAACACAGCGCATCTTGAAACAGTACTTTGGTTGTGAAGAAGAGGTTGAATTTACAACGTACTTCTCTGAAAGCCCGCTAGCAAGAACGCACTATATTGTTCGTGTTGATAACAACAACATGGATGTGGACGTGAAAACAATTGAGCAAAATTTAATGGAAGTATCGTCTACGTGGGATGACCGTCTGTCTGAATCTATCATTGCAAACTTCGGTGAAAGCAAAGGTCTTCCATTGTCGAAAGAGTACATGCGTGCATTCCCACGTTCGTACAAAGAAGACATGATGCCAGGTTCTGCTGTTGCCGACATTGAACGTTTAGAAGCGCTAAGTGAAGACAACAAACTGGGTATGCTTTTCTACCGTCCTCAAGAAGAAGCGGCAGATTCAAAAGCCGTTCGTTTGAAGTTGTTCTACCACAGCGATGAGCCAATTCACCTTTCTGATGTTATGCCAATGCTTGAAAACTTTGGCCTACGCGTTATCGGTGAATCTCCATATGAAGTGCGTAAAACCAACGGTGTGACCTATTGGATCCTTGATTTCTCTATGCTGCACAAGAGCGATAAGACCATTGATCTTCGTGAAGCTCGCGATCTTTTCCAACAAGCCTTTGCGGCAATCTGGGCGGGTGAGTTAGACAGCGATGGTTTCAACCGCTTAGTACTTGGCGCTGGTCTTTCTGGCCGTGAAATCTCAATCTTACGTGCTTATGCTCGTTACATGCGTCAAGTTGGTTTCCCATTCAGCCAACAATACATTGAAGACACATTGTCTCATTACCCAGAATTAGCGAAAGGGCTAGTGAGCCTATTCGGCAAGCGTTTTGACCCGAAACTGAAGGGCAGCGTAAAAGGCCAACAAGATCTTATTAAGAAGATCACTGAACAGTTGGATCATGTAGAAAGCTTGGATGATGATCGTATCATTCGTCGCTACATGGAAATGATCACTGCAACGCTTCGTACTAACTACTACCAAGTAGACGAGAATAAGCAGTCTAAACCTTGGTTGGCTCTGAAAATGAGACCAAGCGAGATTCCAGATATCCCTGCGCCGGTTCCTGCGTTTGAGATCTTCGTTTACGCACCAGACATTGAAGGTGTGCATTTACGTGGCGGTAAAGTAGCACGCGGTGGTTTACGTTGGTCAGACCGTCAAGAGGACTTCCGTACTGAGATTCTAGGCCTAGTTAAAGCGCAACAAGTTAAGAACACGGTTATCGTACCGGTTGGTGCTAAAGGTGGTTTCGTTTGTAAGCGTCAACACATGATGTCTGGCCGAGACGAGATCTTTGCTGAAGGTCAACGTTGTTACAAGCGCTTCATCCGTGCATTGCTAGACGTTTCAGACAACATCATTGAAGGTGAGGTTATCCCACCTAAGAGCGTTGTTCGTCACGATGAAGATGACCCATACTTGGTTGTTGCAGCCGATAAAGGCACCGCGACATTCTCAGATCTAGCGAACTCAGTAGCTGAAGAGTACAACTTCTGGCTAGGTGATGCGTTTGCATCGGGTGGCTCTAACGGTTACGACCACAAAGCCATGGGTATCACGGCGAAAGGTGGCTGGGAATCGGTTAAACGTCACTTCCGCGAAATGGGTATTAACTGTCAAAGCACAGACTTCACTGCCATTGGTGTGGGTGATATGGCGGGTGACGTATTTGGTAACGGTATGCTGCTATCTAAGCACATTCGCTTGCAAGCTGCGTTTAACCACATGCACATCTTCATTGACCCGAATCCAGAATCAGCATCAAGCTGGGTAGAGCGTGACCGTCTGTTTAATCTGCCTCGTTCAAGTTGGGAAGATTACAATAAAGACCTGATTTCTCAAGGTGGTGGCATCTTCTCTCGCCGAGCGAAGTCTATCTCTTTGACACCTGAAATTCAGAAAATGCTGGGTACCAAGAAAGCATCAATGGCACCAAACGACTTGATCAAAGCGATCTTGTCTATGAAAGTTGATCTACTTTGGAACGGCGGTATTGGTACTTACGTTAAGTCTTCTAGTGAGACTCATACCGATGTGGGTGACCGTGCAAATGACGTGCTACGTATCGATGGCCGTGACCTGAAAGCTAAGGTTGTTGGTGAAGGCGGTAACTTGGGTATGACTCAATTGGGTCGTATTGAATACGCTCTAACGGGCGGTCGAGTTAATACTGACTTTGTCGATAACGTTGGTGGTGTAGATTGCTCGGATAACGAAGTTAACATTAAGATCTTCTTGAATGGCTTGGTGTCTAATGGTGATCTTACCGTTAAGCAACGTAACCAAGTTCTTGAATCTATGGAAGATGAAGTAGGTGAAATCGTACTAGACGACGCTTACTGCCAAGCTGAGTCTATCTCTGTTACTGAGCATCAAGGTGTAGGCTTAGTGAAAGAGCAAATCCGCTTTATCCACACAATGGAAAAAGCCGGGTACTTAGACCGTGGTTTGGAATACATCCCAGATGACGAAACGCTGCTAGAACGTGAGAAGCAGGGCCAAGCACTAACAAGACCAGAGCTATCAGTATTGATCGCTTACGGTAAAATGGTTCTAAAAGAAGATCTTGTGAGTGATGACATTGCGAATGATGAGTTCCATGCTCAACAACTGATGCAATACTTCCCAACAGAGTTACGCCGTAACTACTCTCAGCACATGGATAACCATCCACTTCGTGCAGAGATCATTGCGACTGCGCTTGCTAACCAAATGGTTAACGAGATGGGCTGTAACTTCGTGACTCGCTTGCAAGAAGAGACGGGCGCGAACATCGTTGATATTGCGAATGCTTACGCGGCATCACGTGAAATCTACGGCCTGGGTAAGGTATTGAAGAGCATCCGTGAACTGGACAACATCTCAAGTTCTGAAGCTCAATACGAATTGCTTTACCATGTACGTCGTACGCTTCGTCGTCTAGCACGCTGGTTGCTAAGAAACCGTACCGGTAAACAGTCAGTGAATGCATTGATTGAGCTTTACCAAGGTGATGTCGTCGCAATTACTGAGAAGCTGGATGAAAACCTAGTGGCTTCAGAAGTAGAAGAGCATCAAGCAATGGCTCAAGTATGGATTGACCAAGGTGTAAACGCTGAGCTGGCTAATTCAGTGGCTCGTTTGTCTAGCCTGTACTCAGCACTGGATATATCTACAGTGGCTCGTGAAACAGGTAAAACAGTACAGCAAGCGTCTAAGCTTTACTTCAACCTAGGCGACCGTTTGTCACTGCACTGGTTCTTGAAGCAAATCAATGGCCAAGCTATAGAAAACAACTGGCAAGCACTGGCGCGTGCAGCATTCAGAGAAGATCTGGATTGGCAGCAACGCCAGTTAACTGGTCAAGTACTTAACTGTGGTTGTGCTTCAGATATCGATGTGATTAAAGCGCTTGATGACTGGATGGAAAGTAACTCTGTTTCTCTACATCGTTGGGAAAGCATCCTAAACGAATTCAAAGTAGGTTCTGTTCATGAGTTTGCTAAGTTCTCAGTAGCACTGCGTGAATTGATGCTGTTGAATCTAAACTGCATGTCAAAAGACTAGTTACTAGATAAGACGAAAAAGTATAAGGGCAGGCCAAAAGGTCTGCCTTTTTCGTTTCGGTAAAGTGGAAACAATAGGCCTAACGACTTTTGAAGAACAAACTTCGACGCAAACGTTGTTTGTTGTTAAGTGACCTGATGGCTGTACTAAGGTTGAGATTAGAAATGGCTTAATAACTTGAAGAAACGATAACGTTTGCTTAATAATGAACCTCATTCGTTAGCAAACTTGATTATCTTACCCTTACAGACAGTAATAGATTGAATAGTTGGGTAAATAAGTAAATAATAGCGCCCCGTTTACACGGGGCTTTTTTCTATCGGAGGCACAATGCTTTACCGTCTAGCCAGAACTGGCTTTTTCCAACTTGATGCCGAAAAGGCACATGATCTTGCAATTCAAAATTTCAAGCGCTTCACAGGCACACCTATTGATCTTTTGTATCGCCAACAATTACCTCACCGACCTGTAGAGTGCATGGGTCTTACTTTTAAAAACCCAGTTGGCCTTGCTGCTGGCCTAGATAAAAACGGCGAATGTATTGATGCATTTGGCGCAATGGGTTTTGGTTTCGTAGAAGTAGGAACAGTGACTCCGCGTCCGCAAGCGGGTAACGACAAACCTCGTTTATTCCGTCTTGTTGAAGCTGAAGGTATCATCAACCGCATGGGTTTTAACAACCTAGGCGTCGACAACCTTGTTGAGAATGTTAAGAAGTCGAACTACGATGGCATCTTAGGCATTAACATTGGTAAGAATAAAGACACACCAATTGAAAAGGGCGCTGAAGATTACTTGATCTGTATGGAGAAGGTATATCAATACGCTGGTTACATTGCTGTGAACATCTCTTCACCAAACACTCCAGGACTTCGTTCTCTACAATACGGCGAAGCTCTAGACGATCTATTGTCTGAACTTAAAACGAAACAATCTGAACTGGAAGAGAAGCATGGTAAATATGTTCCTCTTGCTCTTAAGATTGCTCCGGATCTAAGCGACGACGAAATTCGCCAAATTTGTGAATCATTGATCAAAAATAAGATCGATGGTGTGATCGCAACAAACACAACATTGGATCGTTCAATCGTTGAAGGTATGAAACATTGTGATGAAGCGGGTGGCCTAAGTGGACGTCCTGTTCAATCTCGTAGTACTGAAGTAGTTCGTAAACTTCACGAAGAGCTGGGTGACAAACTGCCGATCATTGGAGTAGGTGGTGTTGACTCGTATGTTGCTGCAAAAGAGAAAATGATGGCGGGCGCGAAGCTTGTACAGGTTTACTCTGGTTTCATCTACAAAGGCCCAGGCCTAGTTGGCGACATCGTTAAAAATCTTTAAACGGCAAGACGCTTTTATTTCTGAAAAGCGCAATCTGGCATCGTCTTAATAAAAGAGACACTGTAACTCACTGAGTTGTAGAGAAAAGCGACAAGAAAGAGGAATTCATTTCCTCTTTTTTTTTGCCTATTGCTCAGTAAAATTACTGTAATTGAAGGTAATTTTGCGTTTTACCTAATGGAATGGTTCAACAGTGTGAGACGAAATGATGCTTAAACCTAGCGATACATGGAGTTGGTATTACGATGAGCAGCAATGTTTATTAATGCTAAACCTCGGAGAGGATATGATTTTCAAAACGAATCTGGTCCGCAATAAGCTGGTGGACTGCGCGTTTCGAGATAATGAATTCACCGTTGATGACGCATCTTCATACCAAACCTTCAAAGAACAAATTTCTGGCTTAGAACTGTCTGAGCCTCGTCAAGCTGAATTAGCACTCTATTGTGTGGCAGCAAAGCGTTTCCATAAGCCTGTACAGCCTAAGAGTTGGTTCTTCGACTCACAAGGTACTGGCCATGAATATCCTCAAGAAGGGGATATTGTACAAATGAATAACGAGCATAGCTTAGGGTATTTCATTGTATTAGAAGTGGGAGAGTGTGCGAGCCTATGTGCATTTGTTGACCTAGAAGAGTTCCTGTTAACGCCTTCAAAAGGACTGCGATTTGGAGACTCAATCAAGGTGATGCACGATAGAATGGTAGACGCGAACGCTATCCTTCATCAGACACACATAGCGATGGTAGGTTAACCTCTAATCTAGCACATCATTTCAACCACGCATCGCAGCACACAAACGTATAAACCTTCCTCAGAATCGGCTCATTAGCCGATTTTTTTGTGCCTAAAAAACCTCATCCTGATAAATACATCACGGCTTAACCATTTAAATAGTGAACTTACGACTATTTTTTCACCTTAATTTCTGTCCGTTTTCATCGCCAGAAGAGTAAATCTACCGTCTTTATTCCCTGTTTTTGGTCTTTTGTAGCTAAATTTCATCCATAAATCTCCTTTGGTATATACCAGTTCTGAGGTGAATATAAATTCACATTGCTACTTTGGTTAATAAGTGGTCAGAAATGAAGTTGGTTTGATAGGTCTTATGTTCTAAGGGGATGTGGGTAAGCGATCGCTTCAAGACTGTGCATTTGCTAGCCAGTTAGTCGAAAGATTCAATGAAAAGACGTGTTTAGTGTGATGCTCTAGTTACAAATTCAGGTATAATCGAACTCATTTTTATCAATAAAAGAACACTATGAATCAATATCTAGCGGTTACCTCAAACGGCCTTGAGAATTTATTAGTTGAAGAACTAACCCAACTAGGGATTACAAACGCAAAACCTGTTCAAGCAGGTGTTAAATTCAAAGCGACCAATGAGCAAATTTATCGTTGTTGTTTGTGGAGCCGTTTGGCTTCTCGATTTGTACGTGTCCTTTCTGAATTCACTTGTATGGACGACATGGATTTGTACCTATCAACCACTGCGGTTAACTGGGTAAATCAATTCCATAGCTCTAAGCGTTTTGTTGTTGACTTCAATGGTACGAACAACGAAATCCGTAATAGCCAATACGGTGCGATGAAAGTAAAAGATGCCGTTGTTGATTGCTTTGAGAAGAAGTCTTTACCTCGTCCTTCTATTAGCAAAGAGAACCCAGACATTCGTATCCACGTTCGTTTACACCGTGATAAAGCGATTCTTGGTGTTGATATGGTGGGTAGCGGTCTTCACCAACGTGGCTACCGTCCAGAATCAGGTCGTGCTCCGCTGCGTGAAACACTAGCTGCTGCAATCCTTCTTCGTAGTGGTTGGGATGCAACGAAACCTTTCTTAGATCCTATGTGTGGTTCAGGTACGTTAGTGATTGAAGCTGCAATGATGGCTGCAAACCTAGCACCGGGTGTTAAACGTCAGAAGTGGTGTTTTGAATCACTAGAAGATTTCGAGCCTGAGCTTTGGGCTGAAGTTAAAGCAGAAGCGAACGTCCAAGGCCGTCGTGGCGTTAAGAAAGTAGAATGTAAGTTCTATGGCTATGACAATGACGAACGCATGATCAAAACAGCGCGTGACAATGCTCGTCGTGCTGGTGTTGAAGAGTTGATTGAATTCGAAGTAGGTGATGCTGCAAAACTTAAGCGTCCTACCGAGTTTACTGATGGTGTGATTGTTTCTAACCCACCTTATGGTGAGCGTTTAGGTACAGAGCCGGGTCTTATTGCACTTTACACAGCATTCGGTGCACAGCTTAAAGCTGAATTTGGTGGCTGTAACGCATCTATCTTCTCTAGCTCAGACGAGCTACTAAGCTGCTTACGCATGCGTGCAGATAAACAGTTCAAGTTGAACAACGGTGCGTTACCGTGTCACCAAAAGAACTACTCAATTTCAGATCGTCCGATGTCAGAGCGTCCATCAGGCGAGCAAGAACAATTGATTGCACCTGATTTCGCGAACCGTCTTAAAAAGAACATCGGTAAAATTGGCAAGTGGGCTAAGAAAGAGCAATTAGATTGCTACCGTATCTACGACGCTGACCTACCAGAATACAATGTAGCGATTGATGTATACCCATGTCACCTTGTGATTCAAGAATACGCAGCGCCTAAAGATGTTCCGGAAGAGAAGGCAAAACGTCGCTTAACCGATATCATCCGTGCTTCTATTCAAGTAACGGGCGTTGAAGCAAACAATGTGGTTCTTAAGGTTCGTCAGAAGCAGAAAGGCCGTTCTCAATACCAGAAGATGGCTCAAGACTCATCTAACCTAGAAGTGAACGAATACGGCGTTAAGCTGATTGTTAATCTTCATGATTACCTAGATACAGGCTTGTTCCTAGATCATAAGATCACTCGTCGTCGTATCGGTGAGATGGCCGCAGGTAAAGATTTCCTAAACCTGTTCGCTTACACAGGCAGTGCATCTGTTCATGCTGCTGTAGGTGGCGCTCGTTCTACAACAACGGTTGATATGTCTAATACCTACCTTGAGTGGGCAAAACAGAACATGGAGCTTAATGGCCGTGTTGGTCGTCAACATCAATTTGTGCAAGCTGATTGCTTACAGTGGTTGGTTAAAGAGCAGGGTTCTTACGACCTGATCTTTATTGATCCACCTACGTTCTCAAACTCTAAGCGTATGGATCAATCTTTCGATGTTCAACGTGATCACATTCAGCTGATGGAAAACCTTAAACGTCTTCTTCGTGAAGAAGGCACGATTGTGTTCTCTAACAACAAGCGTCACTTCAAAATGGACTTGGAAGCTCTAGATGAGTTAGGTCTTAAGGCTCAGAATATCTCAGCGAAGACACTTCCATTGGACTTCTCTCGCAATAAGCACATTCATAACTGCTGGTTGATTACACATAAGTAGTTAAGAGATCGTATAAGGATATATAGTGCTGACTCTCTACAGTACAGAAGAGTGCCATCTATGTGAGATGGCATTCCAACTCACGGAACAGTTAAACATTAGCCATCACGTCAACGTTGTTGACATTGCATTTGATGATGAGCTCTTTTCCCGTTACGGGGTCACTATTCCGGTGCTCAAATTTGAAAGCTCTGACCTTTCTCAAAGCTCAGAGCTTAACTGGCCATTTGGCTTGTTAGAACTTAATGATTGGTTAAAGAAGAATGGCATTACTTACAATTCATAATGGGCAATTAGCGTTTGGTGATCACCCATTATTAGATCGTGCGGACTTCGTGCTGCAAGAAAACGAGCGTGTATGTTTAGTAGGGCGCAATGGCGCTGGTAAGTCGACATTGATGAAAATCCTATCTGGAAACATCATCATGGACGACGGTAAGATGCAAATCACGCAAGATGTGGTTGTGTCTCGTCTAGAACAAGATCCACCGCGTAATGAACAAGGTACAGTTTATGACTATGTTGCTGGTGGCCTTGCTGAAATCGGCGAACAGCTGAAGATCTATCATGATCTTCTGGATCTCATCGCGACAGACCCAAGTGAAAAGAATCTAAACCGCCTTACTCGCGTTCAAGAACAACTGGATCATGCTAATGCATGGCGTTTTGAAGATCGTGTAAGTAACGTATTGGCAGCACTTAAGCTGACTGCTGAAACCAAACTGACAGATTTGTCTGGTGGTTGGCAACGTAAAGCGGCACTTGCTCGTGCGCTTGTATGTGACCCTGACGTGCTTCTACTCGACGAACCGACTAACCACTTGGATGTTGCAACCATTGAATGGTTAGAGGGCTTCCTGAAAGACTTCCGCGGTTCAATCATCTTTATCTCGCATGACCGTGCGTTCATTAAATCGATGGCAACACGTATTGTCGATCTTGATCGCGGTAAATTGAGCTCTTTCCCGGGCGATTACGAAAATTACCTTGTTGAGAAAGAAGAGGCGCTTCGTGTTGAAGAAATGCAAAACGCTGAATTCGATAAGAAGCTTGCTCAAGAGGAAGTTTGGATTCGTCAGGGCATCAAAGCTCGTCGTACTCGTAACGAAGGCCGTGTTCGTGCGCTTAAGAAGCTACGTGAAGAACGTTTGAGCCGTCGTGAAGTGCAGGGCAAAGCGATTATCCAAATCGACGATGGCCAGCGTTCAGGCAAGATTGTATTTGAAGCTGAGAATCTTAACTTTGGCTTTGAAGGCAAAGAAATTGTTAAGGACTTCAGCTTCAACATCATGCGTGGCGATCGTATCGCTCTGATTGGTCCTAACGGTTGTGGTAAGAGTACGGTACTTAAGCTGCTTCTTGACCAGCTTAAGCCTGATTCAGGTCGTTTGCATTGTGGCACTAAGCTTGAAGTCGCTTACTTTGACCAATACCGCGAAATTCTAGACCCTGAGAAGTCTGTAATTGATAACCTCGCGGATGGTAAGCAAGAAGTGACCGTAGGTGGCCGTGAGCGTCATGCTCTAAGCTACTTACAAGATTTCTTATTCTCTCCAAAACGTGCTCGCACTCCTGTTAAAGCACTATCTGGTGGTGAGAAAAACCGTCTGTTATTGGCGCGTATTTTCCTTAAGTCGAACAACTTGTTGATTCTCGATGAGCCAACCAACGATCTAGATATCGAAACTTTGGAACTTTTAGAAGATTTGCTTGCCAACTATCAGGGTACGCTGCTTTTAGTGAGTCACGATCGTCAGTTTGTTGATAACACAGTGATGACAAGTTGGATCTTTGAGGGTAATGGCGTTATTGAAGAATTTGTTGGTGGTTACCACGATGCTCAGCAGCAAAGAAAGCAAGCATTAGAGTACCGACAGGTTGAAAAGCCATCAAAGCCTGAGAAAGTAGTTGAGGAAACTCCCAAAACTGCGCCAGTTAAGGCTAAACCTAAGAAGTTATCGTATAAGCTACAACGAGAACTAGAAGCGCTACCAATGCGTTTGGAAGAATTGGAAACTCAAATTGAAACTCTTCAGGAAGAAGTCAACGATCCAAGCTTCTTTTCAAAATCTGTAGAGCAGACACAACCAGTATTAGATAAGCTATCTGCAGCAGAGCAGGAGCTTGAAGTTGCTTTTGAGCGCTGGGAAGAGCTCGAGGCACTACAACAGGAAAGTTAAGAAGTAATAATGACTTGTACTAAATTTAAATTAACAACAGTTGCAGCATTAGTTTTTGCTGCAACTAACGCGAACGCTGCGCTTTACAAGGTAGTTGAAGTGACGCCTTCGATTACTGGCACATCAGAGATATTCGGTGTAGCTATTCAGCCTGGTACTGCTACAGACGGAACGAACGACCTTGCACTAGGATGTTTTGACGCTACCGCAACTAACTGTGCTGATACGACATTTAAATTAGCTGGTGAAACTCGCAATACGGTCGAGGCTGTAAGTTATCGCGAAGAAGTGCCTTTTGCCATGGATGCTCCGTTCCAATACATTCAAGAGTTCGATGATTTCGAAAACTATTGCTACCGAGAACTAGGATATTCTACATGTGAAAGCTGGGCGCAAAACCGTTGGAACGATACTTGGAGTAAGGAAAGAAATGACCTTACTTACGTCAATGCAAAAGCATTTGTAGAAGGTGGTGATACTTTTGACACTCGTAATACGGTAATTAACTCTCTAGATGATAATGCTCAACCGCTAGGTGTTAAATCTGAAGGCGACATTCGCAATAACGCGTTGCTTACGACGACAGCGAAACCTACCGGATCTTCTGAAACGCGTGCATGGCGAGCGATAACGGTAAGCGGTACTGTTTATAACGTAGGTAGTGTATCTACGGAAGGGCCTAAGACAGGCACATCGGATACAACATTTAGTTCAAAAGCAGCAATCTGGGATGGAACTGATACAAAGGAAATCGATTGGGTTAGAGGTGGCAACGCCCAACAAGGTGACTACTTTGCCCAAGGCAGCATGCGGTCAATTGCAATTGATACGTCAAGCTCTGTTTTTTATGGTGTAGGCTATAACACAGTTGATGGTAGTGGCGATCTTCAAGACATGAACGCTAGTGTCTTTGTGAGTGACTCATTAGATATTTCAGGTTCTTGGACAACGAAAGTTATTAGTGGTGCAGAAGTTAAGTCAGGCTCGTCTAACGATGATGCGAGATACAGTAACTCTGTCGCGACTGATATTAACGACAACTTGTTCGCTGTTGGTTATGCCAAACGTAATGGTTATGTGCCAGAGAACGGTAGTGCAGGTAATAAGCCTTTTATTGTAACGGATGCTAAAAACCCAACAGCAACGTATTTGTCTGGCGGTATCTTCTTCAGTGGCTCAAGCGGTGAAGCTAAAGCGGTAAATAACTACAATGAATTTGTAGGCCAAATTGATGCGGAAACGACTCGTGAAGTTGATGGTAGTGAGCGTAGACATAGAGGCTTTATCTACCCATACAATGTCGACTCCTCGAAAGATGAGCGTCGTGTAGACATCTTTAATGGCCAAGCTTGGTGGTTAGATGATCTAACAAATGACGGCAACGCGTCTGGAGATAACAACAAGTTCAGAATTATTGATGCTTCCGATATCAATGATGCAGGTGTGATCTCAGCTACAGCTATCAAGTGTACCGTTGGTGGAACAACACAACCATACGATACAACGTCACATAACTCGTATTGTGGCGGTGCAGCAACTAATGCAGTTGAAGAGGTTGTTGCTGTTAAGTTGATTCCTATCGCTGGTAAAGGTAAAGCTGATATCCAAACTCGCAGCGCTGATACAGAAAAAGTTGATCGTCAAGGCGGTAGTCTAGGTTGGTTAACTTTGACTGTTCTTGGTCTATTAGGGTTCCGTAGAAAATTTAAATAATTTTATCTCCTGAGCCCGAGTTCACAATTCTGAACTCGGGCTTTTTTTCGCCTTGAGAAAAGTGAAAATTTGACCGATTCTTAAAGTTGGAGTCACAAAAACTCCGTAAAGTTGTAATCATTGTATGTTAGTAAATGGAACACCCGTATGAGGACTGCACTATGAAGAGACAAAAGCGTGATCGACTAGAACGAGCACAATCTCAAGGCTACAAGGCTGGTTTAAATGGACGGTCGCAAGAAGCTTGCCCATATAGCCAAATGGATTCTCGGTCTTATTGGTTAGGTGGATGGCGTGACGCCAAAGATGACAAGCAATCAGGTCTCTATAAGTAGATAGGGCGTAAAGAATTCAAGGTCAGGGCTCCATTGTCTGTTGATTACAACGGCTGGAGCCTTGTTAGTTTCAGAACAACACAAAGACTCCCAGAGCTATGTAGCATTCTAGTTTCGCTATCATAAGCGTATCGCTGGTGGATTTATCCTGTTTCAAGCTTAATACGGGATACTTTAATGCACTATAACTAAATTTATTGGAACGAAAATAAAGCAGCCATGGGCTGCTTTACTAAAAATCTAACTATTAGATTAGAATGCTGACGTATCTTGGAAAAGGCCAACTTTCAAATCTTTAGCAACGTAGATCTCTTTACCATCAACAAGTACGCGACCATCCGCAAGGCCCATAACTAGACGACGGTTAACAACACGCTTCATGTGGATCTCGTAAGTTACTTTTTTCGCAGTAGGTAGAATTTGACCAGTGAATTTCACTTCGCCAACACCTAGAGCACGGCCTTTACCTTCGCCGCCAACCCAACCAAGGTAGAAGCCAACAAGCTGCCACATTGCGTCAAGACCTAGACAACCAGGCATTACTGGGTCACCCGGGAAGTGACAATCGAAGAACCATAGGTCAGGAGTAATATCCAGCTCAGCAAGAACTAAACCTTTACCGTAATCACCTTCAGTTTCAGACATCTTAGTGATGCGATCCATCATTAGCATGTTCGGTGCTGGTAGTTGAGGGCCTTGTGGCCATAGTTCGCCTTGGCTTGATGCTAGAAGCTCTTCGCGAGTGTAAGAATCACGTTTGTTTTGCATTATCAATTACTCCGATTTTTGATAGGTGCATATTAGTGAACAGGTGTACGCTAAACAAGTCCGATCAGTACTAGACAAACCAGTTTTTAATGCGTCCAACGATTCCAATAGGGTGCTCATGTCTTTCAAAGTTTTCAATACGTTCCGCGATTTTACTCAGAACGCTTTCTTGTTCATCGTCTCTAAATGGCTTGTTCATAATGAGAGGAATTGCTTCGTCTACATTAGACACAGACCAAATATGGAATTCTTCATTCTTAATGCTTTCAATAAGGTCAGGCTTTAGTGCAAGATGCCTTAAGTTCGATCTTGGAAGGATCACACCTTGTTCGCCTGTTAAGCCGTTGTGCTTACACACATGGTAGAAGCCTTCGATTTTCTCGTTTAGCCCGCCAACAGCTTGCACACGTCCAAATTGGTCAACTGCACCTGTAACCGCAATTTGTTGATTGATAGGGTATTCAGACAAAGCACTCACCAGAGAACAAAGCTCAGCAAGAGAAGCACTATCGCCGTCTACTTCGCAATACGATTGCTCAAACACAACAGAAGCAGCGTATGGCAACGGATCTTCAAGGTTTAGTGCGCTGCTCACAAATGCTTGCATGATCATCATACCTTTAGCATGAAGATTACCACCCAACTCGGCTTTGCGCTCAACGTCGGCAATATCCCCATCACCAAAGTGAATAACGCAGGAAATTCGTGCAGGTTCACCATAAGAGATCGGGTGTCCTGGAACATCGATAACCGTCAGACCATTAACTTGACCAACTTGTTCGCCCTCGGTTTCGATAATGACTTGGCCATCTCGAATATCATCAAGGGCGCGTTCTGGTAGGTAAGATTCGCGGTTATATTTGTGCTGTTGAGCTTGTTGGATATGGTGAATATCAATCTCACCATTGTCGGCTTCAATCAGAGCTTCGTTCAATAACGCATTGTGCCAAATAGGGCATAATGGAATATAACTTTGATCTTCAGTCTCTCTTGCTCCGGCCGTGAGAATGCCCGTCAACGCTTGTTGCGTGATGGTTGGCAATTCATAGCGTTGTTGAAGCCACTTAAGGTAACCAAGATATTGAGTCAAAGTCTCTTCAGAGAGCTTGATATCTTGTTCAATTTCGCTAAATAGGCAAAAACCGGTTTGAATATCGCTGTCCAGGTAATCAAGGTCACCTAGTTGAGCTCTGTCTCCAACAACAATCAACTTAATGTTGTAAGTCAAAGGCAAAGTCGGGGATTGGTTCAAGTGCTCTGGATTGCTGCTGATTGGTTCTACGGCTTCACCAAGCAGTGCTGATTTAAGTAGTAACCAGCTTCCAGGGTTTGCCAAGATCAAGTTTGCTGAAACGATCAGATAGCCGTTGTTTGCTCTAGCCAGTAGGCCGGGCTTTGTCGCTACAACCTTACCGTCTTTTGACTGAACTTGGTCAAACAGAGAGACAGCATTTAAAGACTCAGTTTTTATAACCGGTAGAGTGTGATCATCTAAAGCAGTGACTAGAGATTCAACAATCATTTGACGATAGATCGAATTGTCTGGAGCGTTTACAAGTAAAACACGCGAAAGGTTAGACAAACGGACAAAGCGGGTTAACGCATCTTTGAATCTATGTTGAATATCTGAAAACGGGAAAGGCGAGATGTCAGGGAATTGCTCTAATTGAGCGCTATATTCGTCGTACTGAGGCGTAACATGTCGCCAATCTACTTGAGTCATTTAAGTTTCTGATTATGATAATGAGGTAGGGAGTATATAGAAAAACCGATCTCGCTTGTAGCTCTATGTGGTAGTTACTAATCACTAAGCTAATATAAGTATGATCTTGGTCTATTCTTTCAAGATCATAATTGTTAAATTGCCTATTTTGGGTTACGCTGTCACTAGGATTAACTCTCGAGATTAGACATGAAATATCAGCAACTTGAAAACTTGGAATGTGGTTGGAAATGGAACTATCTGGTCAAAAAATGGAAAGAAGGCGAGTCGATCACCTGCCACATAGATTCAAGTGAAGCTGACGTTGCTGTTAAAGCCTTATTGAAGCTTGAACACCAACCTACAGGTGTCCTTGAGTGGATATCTAACAACATGTCTCCTGAGCTCGATAACAAGCTTAAACAAGCGATCAGAGCTAAGCGAAAACGCCACTTCAATGCTGAACAAGTTCATACAAAGAAGAAATCAATCGACCTTGATTACCGTGTATGGGAAAAGCTATCTCAACGTGCGAACGAGCTAGGTTGTACGCTCTCAGATGCCATCGAGTATTTGGTTAGCGAAGCGTCTCGTAGTGAACAGGCCAGCAAGACGGTGACTAGCCTCAAAGAAGACTTAAGCAAGCTCCTTTCTGACGATAAATAACCATCAACAGTAGTGGTGACATTATGATGTACGTAATCTTAATCGGTGCGGTATTAGTTTTTTGGTTAGTAGCAGTCGACCGACCGGTATTGAAAATTAAATTTAGCGACGGGGCGATCGAACAAGTTAAAGGGCATCTTCCACCGAGCTTTAAGCACAACCTTCAAGAGATTGGTCATAACAATACCTTTAAAGGCGAGCTAAAAGTGTATGCAAAACGTTCTGGTTACAATCTCAAGTTCACTAAAGATGTTCCTAAAAACGTACAGCAACGTATTCGTAACGTGTTCCCGCATAATGGTTTTAAGTCTAAAGGCTCAAAGAAAGCGTAATCGTTGAGAGTTACGCGTTAGCTGGTCAATCCTCATACTAAGTTAATCCTTCATTTCTCTTAAATCTCCGCATACTGTTCTCACCCTCAACAAAGAGAGAGCAGTATGAGATATCTAGTATTACTATTATGTTTTTTATCCCCAGTCGCTTTTCCCGACGATGCATTGGTTAATCCTGTAGCTAAAAAGATAAAAGTCACCGTCATGAAAGGGCTCAACAAGAGTAATGTTGATTTCGAGGGTTATTGCGATCTGATGATTGAGATGAAGCACTCTAAAGGTTATGCAAGAATCAAAAAGGTGAGAACGTCTGGAGATAGTAAAGTTTGCAAGCAGGCGAAAAAACACCTCCCGACGAAGAAAAGGTTCAAATACAGCTTTCCAGAAAAGTATATCCGGCTACATATCACACACTAGCCACTCTCAACGCACTATAACTAAATATCCTTAATTTTATTGAAACAATTTCGTGAACCAATCTCTAATTTCTATTAATATTAGTTTTGTTATAAAGGCAGGATATGCCGATACAAGAGCATTTACGGCAAAGGAAAGTCACGGTTGTTGTTAGCAAATAAAAGTTATACCCCTGAAGTAGTTGAGATCTCAAGGAAGGTCTCAATCAATGTTGAAGCTCGCTTTAATCGATGGTTAATCTCACCTGAATATAAGCTCGCACAATCTACAGTAGACACGTTACTAAGTTTGGAAAATAGGTATTGTGATAGTGTCATATTTGATGAATCTGACCGCATATCTCACAATCAACGTATTTTATTGCGCTGCGAGCAGGATAGAGTCAATGCTCATCGTGAAAAAGTCGACGCGAAGCAACAAACCTTACGATACGTTATCGATGATGTCAGCAATGCCGCTTCTGCGCTAATGCTTGAGAAGCTTCAAGGTACCTTAATAAGTTCGTTGTTTTCAGACTTACCCGATTACAATCAGTTCGCTAGTGTTGCGTATTCGCCATCTTTAAACTTTTCCAAACTCCATGAAATATCCGCGAAAAGTAGGCCATTGAGCTCAAGTTTAATCGAGTTTGTTTCCAATCAAGAGTTTTCAGAGAAATATGGAAAGAAATCTAAGGTAATTCTCGATCCAAAAGTTGCAGCACGACAAATAGGAATAGAAAATTGTCGTTTATTGTTCCCATTGTTAATGAGTCAACAGCTGATTAAGTGGAATGATGGCAACATTAAACACATCACACCTAAGGTTTGGCAACACTTGGTCGTGACGTCAAATGCGACTCGAATTCGACTTCAAGAAACGTCGGTTAAAGATCCTAACGTAGGTATTTTACTTGGTGTGTTGAGAGTTCTGCCTTTGTTTTTAATTTGTAACCACTTTTCTTCAACGTTTGAAGACGCATTGGTAAAAACGATGCTTGGTTATCGTGAAGCAAGTGACAAGCATGACGAATATTATGCTTGTACTGAGGTGATGCCAAACACACAGTTTCTTGAATCAATGGTCGAGCAGCTAGAGCTTAAGCTACTAAAAAACCTCGTTGAATTTATAGATTGGAGCCCTGGAAATCAGTTCATCAAGAGGGCACTTCTAGAGGAAGTGAATGACATTCCAGTACTTGAGCGAACGGTTTATGGTGCAGCTTTGGCTCAAGGTAGAAAATATTCTGTTTTCGAGGCGTTAGATAATAGTGAACTATTTAACGTTAAGCACCGACCTTATTGGTTTTCAACTGTTCAAATGTCTATCGCGACGATTGAGCAGATGCAAGATAAAGGATTGGGAAAGCTTACGGTGAACATGTAATAAAAAGAGAGAGTCTCATTAATGTCGCTCTCTTTTTTGTTGCGCTGTAACTTTATGTGAATGTCTTGTTTTGGCGCTAAACAGTAGGATTACACTCTACTTAACTGACCACTTCGAAGGTAAACGACTCTTGCTTTGCTATTGCGTGTTTAACAGGGATACCAAGGCGCTGGCAAGTCATCAGAACTTTCAATTTCCTGTCGGCAGGAGCGTGCTCTGACAGAATCACCGAGCTTAGGCACTCTCTATTAAGGTAGAGTTTATTTCCGATCATCTCGTCATCAGGTAATACCCAGCGGTATTCCTTTTCATAACGCCAATTAGAATGCTTAATTTTGAATATCTCAGCTCCCAGTCTTGATGTTTGTAAACCTCTTAGCGATGCCGGGCGGAACATATTCGGTTCGTCTTCATACTGGACTTCAAAACAGTTGAGATTGGCCTCGCCGTTATAGCAGTTGAGATCATACTCGATACACATGCCTTTAAAGTTGTCACCATACTGCGACCATAGTATTGGGTGGTCGTTCGACTGAGAGAAACACATGATCTTAAAGTTTTGTTGAAGCTCTTTGTTGAATGCGTGGTTAGATTCAAAAGGGTTATTAAAAGTTTTAGCGTAATCAAACCACAACGAACACTCGGAAATAGATTGTATGTTTCTGTCGTGGAGCGATCTGAACTTATAAAGTTTAGGCAACATATCAAACACCTAGTTTACAAAATTGCCTGATGTTAACACTTTAATTTACTTTTAAGGATTGAATGCATAGCATTTGATTGCTTAATCACCAAATTTATTCGTATAACTGTTTGATAGATAAAAATTTAAACACGAAATAGTAGCCTGTTAAAGTGGTTTATTTTGCGTTAGGGCAAAGCTTTCAAGTTGTAACTTTTTACAGAAGATACAACGTAACTTTATTTATGGTTGAATTGTCTTGTCAAAGTAGAGGTCGAGTAGGGAAATAGGTGATCAAAATTAAAGCCGAGCTTTAAAAGGACGGCTTTAGTAGTATTGAGCCTACGAGTGAATCAAGTTTAGAAGTGGTACCTTGCACCTAGGTAAGCGGTTTGAGGTGACACATCGATGGATTCAATTTCAACGTTTGCATAGCGGTAACCAATATGGATATCGATGTTGTCTGTTACCATCGCACCAAGCTCAGCACCAACTTGGTAGGCTGCTTCAGACTTAGAGTCTGATACTCCAAAAGCTTTCGCTTCCATATCCATAGAGCCAACACCGGCTAATAAAGATACATACAGATCTAATACGTCACCTTCAACAATAAACTTTGGTTTAATGTTTACGAAGAAAGCATGGCCTTCAATATCCATTAAGTCGTTATAGCTAACTTTTCCGATTTTTCGGTACTCGGCTTCTAGCCCCAGTTTGACGACATCATGTGTATTGAATTCGTAGCCTCCAACCAAGTTATAGCTAAAGTCTGATAGATCAGATGAATCTTCAATGGCGCTGCCACGATATTCTAATTCAGTTTCATTATAAAAGCCGATATCAACACCAGCATAAAAATGACCATGCTCTCTAGGCGAGTTTTCGTTTTCACTAGCAAGCGCCTGCGAGCTGATGCCAAAAAAAGCGGTGAATAGCGATAGGGCGATTGTACTGATTTTCATGTAAAGCCTTCTAAGATAATAAGTTATTCTGTTCCAGAATATGTTAACAAACAAAAGATACTCTAACTAATTGAGAACTAGCCTAAAGATCTGATTTTAAAGACTTGTTGGTAATAGAAGTGTCATTATCGCAGTTATGAGACAAGTTAATAAAGTCCAGACAGAGGTTAATAGAATTTATGTTGCACTGTAACTTGCGATTAGCCAAGTCGTTTATAGAAGTTCGTTTTGGATGGCAACGCAGTTTGGTAACAATGACCGTTGGGCATCAGAAAATTCAAAGTTAGTGGTTTGAAAAACGAGTACGGATGTTACTGATGACGTTGATAGTTGATTCAATTTGGTGAAGAACAAGCCAACATAGGTAAACAAGACTAGATGATTCGGGAGTTCGCTTGGTCTTTTGGGACCGTTAAATCTAGCGAACAAGAGTAACCAAGTCTTTTCAGTTTATTGGTAGTACGGACAATAGACCGAGAGTTAGTGGAAGCGTTAATCATCTAGGTTCTTTTTTTGGTAAGCAAAATCAGGGTAATAGCTTTTAACACTCAACCAGCAGAGACTCTGGACTAACTTTGGAGAGGCATCCGTAATTAGAAGTCTTAATTAAGTTTGAGCAGACATGTGATAAAGCCATCACGATTTAATCCAATTAACGCGGAGTCAAAGCCAGCCAGTAATTAAATAGATAGATTCATGCGGCGCTGTACGTAAAATTACGCGAGTAACAGGCCCTGAAACCTCTCAGATTTCAATCTCATTTTTGGTGCGTATTATGTATATTATGTTAAATGGTGTTTGGTATTTATAAGGCAGGTATCTTTGTGCGATGCCCTGCCTCTTGTTTATCTACCAAATCGATGTTCTATTTAACAGTAAGGCTATTTACCATAAAATACCTAATAAACATATTTCCTAATCTTCGATTAAGAATACGTTTATTAGACTTCAAGCATTAATCGATCAATTGCTTCTGTGATCTCTTTAGTTCTTACTGGCTTGGTCACGAAATCATTCATGCCGACATCTAAGCACGAACATTTGTCTTCTACTGATGTGTGTGCTGTTAGCGCAACGATTGGTGTTTTGATGTTTGCGTCTCTCATGTATTTGGTTGTGGTTAATCCATCCATGACCGGCATCGACACATCCATTAAGATAATGTCTATTGATTCGTTGCCTCTTTCAATAAAGCCAATCGCTTCTTCACCATTACTTGCGATGAAAACCTCGTGGCCTTGTCTTGTAAGGATTAACTTTATCACCATTTGATTCGTTGGATTGTCTTCGACAACTAACACTGAATAACGGCTTCTTAACTCTCGTGAAGATTCGTCTTCTTTGTTAGCCAGATTATTCGTAACTCTAGTAAGCACTGGCAACTGTACTTCGAATTTGGAGCCTTTTCCAGGCTCACTCTTTACCGATATGCGCCCGCGCATCAGTTCAACCAGTCTTTTAGTGATGGCCAAGCCTAAACCTGTGCCACCAAATCTACGTGTGATTGTGCTATCAGCTTGCACAAATGGACTGAACAGCGACGAAAGTTGTTGCGAGCTAATGCCAATCCCTGTGTCTTCCACCGTTATATAGAAAGAGCTCTGCTGGTACTTTATAGAAACATGGACATGCCCACGCTCAGTGAACTTAATCGCGTTACCGATCAAATTAAATAGGATCTGTGCCAAGCGACTTGGGTCGATGTAATGAAGTTCACCTTCAGGGATATCGCTAGTTACTGTTAGCGGCAAACCTTTATCGTCTGCTGTCTTCTTTTGTTCAGATAATACAAAAGTTACAGTGTCTCTTACGTTGCTCCATTGAGGAGCCAACGAGAAACACCCAGATTCAATCTTAGAAAAATCCAATACGTCACTGATAATTGCCAGCAATAGCTCAGATGATGTGCTCATATTAAGCAGTATAGACTGTTGTTCTTCGTTCAATGATGTGGATTTTAGGGTGTCTATTAGGCCAATTATGGCATTTAGCGGTGTTCTTAATTCATGACTCATCATCGCGAGGAATTCAGACTTGGCCTTGTTGGCTCTTTCTGCGTCTTTTCTTGCTGTGACAAGCTCTGCGGTACGTTCTCGAACGGTTGCTTCAAGCTTTTCTTTGTTCTCAATATCGAAAACAGCACGCTCTATCAACGGTCGAAAACGGTTTAGTGTGGCCTTAGTTTCAATACTAAAGTGCTTGGTATTCGAGTGGATAAAGATGATGACGGATTGTGTTAGTCCGCTATCGATACCAGTAATTAGAACAGAGTTGATTTGATCGAGGATAATGGGATGTAAGGAATTGAATTCACCCAGAGACTTGGGTTCAAAAAGGATGGCGCATTCTCCATTGATCACTCGAGATAACTTGCCACAATCACTCCAATTCATCTGTTCGAAGACTTTGTTATTGCTTAGCAGGGTTTTGAAACTGCCTTCGTTCCCTACCCTTGATACCACGATAAAGTCATCAAACTTAATGTATTTTTTGAGCACGAACTCGAGACTGGAGAATATCTCAGATATGTTACTTGCCTTACTGATCGCAGAGATGGTTGATAAGATCACCCTGTTCTCTTCAGCCAGCTTTCGCTCACGGGCTTTTAGTTTTTGCAGTTCAATACGTGCTTCTTGCAGCGCTTCTTGACCTTCAGAACCCATTACTTTTTCAACCTATAAAACGTTGCAGACGATACCATTAAATTCCCGTGTGCATTCTCGCCACCAGAGAGCCTGCCTTGTTCACCAAACGTAAATGGACATATGTATGGGAGCCCATTAAGTGCTTGATTTATTTGGTCACAAACCTCATCCATATCTTGTTTAAGGTTCAACATTGGGCCTGCACAAAAGATATTGATCGCCCCTAGTTTCTCTTCAAGATCCATGTCGTTGTAGTATGAGGAGTGAATGATATTCGCGGCGCGGCTAATCAACTGCTGCTTAGACCCTTGCATCAGGTAGATGGTGTCGCCTTCACTGATGTCTGTGAACAGCTCAATCCCATTACACTCCGTCTCTCTGATCGAATGAGACAATTTGAAATATGGGTAATCGTAAGAAGAGCCGACTTTCCTGCCTAATGGGTAGACTGACGACTTTTCGAATATGTAGCCATCATCACTGCCATCTAAGTGGAAATTAGTCCATTCGTTGTAAACGGTGACGGCTGGCCTGTGGTCTATCTCCAACAAAATTCGGTTTCTTACTTTGGTCACGGTGCCTGAATACCGCGTAGGCGTATGACCCGCGCTGAAAGAGGAATAGATGGACTGAGACGCAAACACTACCGTTAAAGACACACCATTTATAGACAGCGACTCTTCGGTGAAGATACTCCAATTTCCGGAAACCTGGTTGTCTGCAGCACTGCCACCAATAATTGGCACTTCAGTACCAAATTTCTTATCGATAGCCGCCATCACCTTTTCTTCGTTACCCGGTGTGGAATGCAGCAAGATAAGATCAGGAATTTCACCTTCTCGGTTGGCGTTCTTGAGTGCTTTGTCTATCGCGCTGAAGGTACTGCGGTCTATGGAGTCGCTGAAATGTTCGATTCCCGTACCATAGGCGTTGATCCCCGAGTCATAAATAATGAGGACGCCAATGACTGGACCAGAATGAAAACCAGTTTCGGTCATAATGCCGTGACAAGTAGTACAGCCATGTATGGGAGTGTTCGGGAGAGCATCTACGAAATATCTCTGCACAGCGAGTGTCGAATACTCTTCTGTGCAGTAGCAAATAAGACAAGCAATATCGTCAGGGTTTTCCACCCCGCTGAGCAACTCATCTACTGCGATTTTATCGTCTAGGGAGTAAGAGACTTTTGATAGAAATTTCATAGATTCTGGGTAACTTTATTAATGCTCTCTTTATAACACTTTAATGCATTGTGTTTCACTGATTTGGTACATGTTTCTATCAAAAGAACCGAGGTGTGCCCCAGTTTCTCTCTGTTACTCCTTAGAAAGGTTTACAGAAAACATGCTCACCTGTTGTGGAAATGTAACCGTTATTGAGGAGGTCTTATCACTAGTTTGTAACGGCGTTGTTGCCTAAATCAATTGAACCTTTTTCGAGTCCTGCGATCTGATCCTT